>NZ_FNYM01000016.1:0-173432 GCF_900108985.1 Achromobacter sp. NFACC18-2
CGATGCTGGAGCGATTGTTGTGCAAGACGCCTGCCACGATCTCACCGTTGGCCCCGGCTACTTGCAACTCAAACTTGCCGACATCGACCCCAATAAAAATGATTGAAGTTTGCATGACAGCTCTCCCTGCGATACGTTAAGTCCGCTGGGGTAGCCACGCCTCGGGCGTTACCTTGCGATCAATCGGCGGTCTCGGCCGCTAGATTCCTTATCGACGCGTGAGGCGGGGTGGGATGCTCTCGTAGTGGCAGTCCGGGTGCAACCGGCTGATGGTTGAGGACGTCCCTTACCCCAGCGCCTTTCTTCTTCGAAAGACGCATCCGCACCATACAAGGTTGAGGATGGGGCAGTCCGGAGCGAAGGCTCCGGACCGCAACCGGAGCCCCGCCCGCCCCAGGCCCACGCCGCGCCGGGCGTCTAAAGAACCCAACTCACCCGCCCCAGGTCCCAGGTCCCAGGCCTCAAGCCTCAGCCCACCATCAGCCATGAACAGCCCCCCGCAGCATCGCCTCCCGAGCCCCCCGGTACTCCTGCGCCAACTGCTCCACCAACTCCCCCACAGCCAGGATCTCCTGCGCCGCGCCGACGCCCTGCCCAGCGCTCCACACATCCTTCCAGGCCTTCGGCCGCGAGTTCTTGTCCATGTTCGGCGGCGGCGCAACGCCGTTGGCCGCCAGCGCCACAGGGTCCAGCCCCGCGGACCGGATGCTCGCCGACAGATAGTTCGCCGGCACGCCGGAAAAATAGGGTGTATAGGTCACATCCGCAGCCTGCGCGGCCAGCACCATTTCGCGGTAGTCATCCCCCGCCAGCGACTCCTGCGTCGCAATGAACCGCGTGCCCATGTATGCAAAATCGCAGCCAAGGATCTGCGCCGCCAGAATATCCTTGCCGTGGCTGATGCAGCCTGACAACGCCAACGGCCCGTCATAGAACGCCCGGATTTCGTTCACCAGCGCGATCGGATTGATCTGCCCCGCATGGCCGCCCGCGCCGGCCGCCACCAGGATCAACCCATCGGCGCCGGCTTCCAGCGCCCGCTTCGCATGGCGCACGTTCGTGACGTCGTGATAGACCAGGCCGCCATAGGCGTGCGCCGCCTTCACCACGGCCTCCGGCGCGTGCAGCGACGTGATCAGCAGCGGCACCCGGCGTTCGGCGCAGATGGCCAGGTCGCCCTGCCAGCGCGGGTTGCTGGGGTGGATGATCAGGTTCACGCCGTAGGGCGCTACTGTCGCCGACGGGGCCTCGCGCCGCGCGTCAGCAAGGCCGTCCTCGATGCGCGTGATCCACTCGTGCAACTGCTCCTGTGGCCGGGCGTTCAGCGACGGAAACGTCCCGATGATGCCCGCCGCGCACTGCGCCACCACCAGTTGCGGCCCCGAGACCAGGAACATGGGGGCGCCGATCACAGGCAGGCGGATCTGGTCTCGCAATGCGGTCGGGGAATTCATCGTGATGCTCCGGAGTAGGTCAGTTGGCCTGGATATTGGCGGTCTGGATGACATCGGACCACAGGGCGTACTCGCGGTCGATGCGGGCCTGCAAGGCGGTGGAATCGCCCGTGTTGATCGTGTAGCCGCCCTCGGTCATCGCCTGGCGGAACGCGGGATCCCTGGACACCTCGGCCAACGCGCGCGTCAGGCGCGCCGTCACGGCGTCGGGCAGCTTCTTGGGGCCGACCAGCGCGTACCAGCCGACCACCTCGTAGTCCTTCATGCCCGCTTCCATCATGGTCGGCACGTCCGGCAATTCAGGATTGCGCGTCCTGGACGTCACCGCCAGCGCGCGCGCCTTGCCGCTCTTGATGAACGGGATCGCCGTGCTGGTGATGTCGAACATGAACGTCACCTTGCCGCTCACCACGTCCATCATGGCCGGCGAATTGCCGCGATAGGGAACGTGCAGCATTGGCGACTGGGTCTGCTTCTTGAGCAGCTCGGCCGACAGGTGATTCGACGCCCCGATCCCGGCCGACCCGAACGACACCGCGTCCGGATGCGCGCGGGCGTAGTCCACCAGTTCACCCACGTTCTTCGCCGGAATCTGCGGGCCGATCAGCAACACGTTCGCGTAATCCACGACCAGCCCGATCAGCGAAAAATCCTTGCGCGGATCAAACAGCGTGCTGCGCTGGACCTGTGGCGACATGGTCAGCGTCGGGCTGGCGGCAAAGCCCAGCAGGTAGCCGTCCGGCGTGGCCTTGGCGGTCGCGTCCGAGGCGATCATGCCGCTCGCGCCGGCCCGGTTCTCCACCACGACGGATTGTCCCAGCTTGTCGCCCAGGTACTTGGCGAAGACGCGGGCCGTCGTGTCCACCGGCCCCCCGGGCGCGTAGCCCACGAGCAGGCGGATGGGGCGGTCGGGATAGGTCTGCGCCTGGACGGCGCTGGCGCCGGCGAGGGCGGCCACGGCGGAGGCCGTGGCGATGAGGGTCTTGAGGTTCACGCTCTTGTCTCCTTGTGCATGGGGGCGGGTCGTGGAGCGGAACATCTGTCCGCGCCTACGCCAGCCTTTCTTTCAGCGGCTGCTTCAGGATCTTGCCGCTGACGGTGGTGGGAATCGTCTCGATGGGAATGATTTGCGCCGGCCGCTTGTACGGCGCAAGCTGGGCGCGCAGGTGCAGCATCAGCAGGTGGGTGTCGACCGTCGCGCCGGGCAGGGCCTCGACGAAGGCGATGACTTCTTCGTTGTGGTCGGCGGTGTCGCGGCCCACCACGGCGGACAGGCGCACGCCGGGAAAGGCGTTGATGACCGACTCGACCTCGATCGGGTAGACGTTGAAGCCCGAGCGGATGATCAGGTCCTTGGAGCGGCCCGATATGAAAAGCGCGCCGCTGTCGTCCACGTAGCCGATGTCGCCCGTGTTGAGCCAGCCGCCCGGCAGCAGCGCCAGCGCGGTCTGTTCCGGATTGCGGTAGTAGCCCAGCATCACGCCGGGACCGCGGATCAGGATGTCGCCGCGTTCGCCGGGGACCGTGGCCGCGTCCGGGCTGCCGATGCGCAGCTCGACGCCGTCCACCGCGTGGCCCGCCGAGCAGTCGTCGCGCGGCGCATCGATGTCGGTGATGAACATCGACCCCGCATATTCCGTGATCCCGTAGCCGTGGTGCATCGGCACGCCGAAATAGCGTTCGGCGTCGCGCTTCTGGGTCGGATCGAGCGCCGCGCCGCCGGTGTAGAGGTAGCGCAGGGCGGGCGCGCGCAGTTCCGCGCGGGGCGGCGCCGCCGCCATCAGGCGGCTGAACATCGTCGGCACACCCTGCAGGATGCTGACGCCGGGATGCGCCAGCGACTTGAACACGTCCTCCGGATCGAAGCGGCTGCGCAGCACCAGGCTGGCGCCCGCGTGCAGCGTGGCCATCAACACGGTCGCGATGCCGAAGATGTGCGACATGGGCAGCGCCGCGTAGCCGATATCCTGGGGCGTCAGGCGGCGCGAGGCGGCCGACACCCGCGCGAAATGCACCAGCCCCCGATGCGGCACCATCACGCCTTTCGGCGCGCCCGTGGTGCCGGACGTGTAGATCACGGTGGCGACTTCGCCGGCCAGTTCGCCGGTTTCCGGCTGCGTGGGCGCGGCCGCGCGCCAGAACTGCACGCCGGGGCCCCACGCGGCCGGGTCCGCCGCGATGGCGCCGGCGTCCGCGGCATGGGCGGCGGCGGCCGGCGACACCCCGTTGGTGTACAGCACCAGCTCGGGTTGCGCGTGCTGGCGGATGTTGTCGATCTCGCGGGCCGACAGGCGCGCGTTCACGCCCACCGGCCACGCGCCCGCCACGCCGCAGCCGAACAGCGCGGCGATCATGGCCGTGCAGTTCTCGCCCACCATCATCACGCGGTGGCCGGCCTGCACGCCTTGCGCGCGCAGCCAGTCCGCCGTGTCCTGCGCCCGCTGCCATAACTGGCCGTAGGTGAGCGTGCCGCCGCCTTCCTCGTAAAGGCAGATGGCGTCGGGCTGCCGGCGCGCCTGCTGCGCCAGGACGTGGTGGATGCGGGTGATGGGTTCTGCTTGGGACATGGGTGTTACGGTCGGATCAGAGTGTTGCCTGGGTGCCCAGGATGGCGGTCGATTGGCTGGACAGCGTACCGCCATTGCCATGCACCAGCGCCAACTGCGCATCCGCGACCTGCCGTTCGCCGCATTCGCCGCGCAACTGGCGCACCGCTTCGATCATGATGAACACCCCATACATGCCGGGATGCACGCAGCACAGGCCGCCGCCATTGGTGTTGACGGGCAGCCGCCCGCCTGGCGCGATGGCGCCGTCCGCGATGAACTCCTTGCTTTCCCCCTTGGCGCAGAAGCCCAGGTCTTCCAGGAACAGCAGCGTATTGATGGTGAAGGCGTCGTAGAGCTCGACGACGTCGATGTCCTTCGGCGTGACGCCGGCCATGTCATAGGCGCGGCGGCCGGATTCGGACGCCGCGGTCACGGTCAGGTCTTCCATGGAGGAGATCTGCCGGTTCCAGACCGCCGTGGCATTGCCCAGCACATAGACGGGCGGACGCGGCAGGTCGCGCGCCCGGTCGGCGCGCACCAGCACGTAGGCGCCCGCGCCATCGGTGACCAGGCAGCAGTCGCGCACGCTCAAGGGATCGGACACCATGCGCGCGGACAGGATCTGCTCCAGCGTCGTCGGCTCGCGCAACTGCGCCTCGGGATTGAGCCGGGCCCATTGGTTGGCCGCCAGCGCCACCCGCGCCAGGTCTTCGCGGCGGGTGCCGTACTGGTGCATGTGGCGGGCCGCCGCCAGGGCATACGAGGACAGCGGGCTCAGCGGGTCGTAGGGCGTTTCATAGGGTTGTGGATCGAACTGCTTGCGCACGCGGCCGATCTCGGCGCGGCTCAGCGTGGACGTGCGCTGCGTGCTGCCATAGCAGACCAGCACCGCATTGCACTGGCCCGACGCCAGCGCGTGCAGGGCGGGCATCAGGTGCGCCACGAAGCTGGAGCCGCCCAGCATGGTGCTGTCGATAAAGGTGGGGCGGATGCCCAGGTGTTCGATCACCGGCATGGCCCACATCGGCGCGGCCACGCTGGCGGTGCAGATGCCGTCGATGTCGCGCATCGACAGGCCCGCGTCCGCCACGGCGCGCTGCGCCGCCTGGACCAGGATTTCCATTTCGGTGTAGCCCGCGGCCTGTCCCAGGCCGGCATGGCCCACGCCGGCCACGGCCACGGCGCCGCGCAGATCCTTCAGCGTCATGGCGCCTCCTTGTTGGGGATGAAAACGACCAGCCCGCGCCCTTCCTGCTGGACCACCTGCGCGCGCACCGCCATGCCGATCCGGACCGCGTCCGGCGCCACGCCGTCGACGCGGCTCATGAGCCTGACGCCCTCGTGCAGGTCGATCAGCGCCACGTTGTAGTCGCCGCCCGCCTCGGGCTTGCGCCGCACCACGGTCGTGGAATAGACGGTGCCGCGTCCGTCGGGCGTTGCCCAGGCGAGTTTGTCCGCGCCGCAATGGGGGCAGATCATGCGGGGATAGAACACGGCGCGGTCGCAGCCGGCGCAGCGCTGGATGAGAAAGCGGCCGTCGTCGAGCGCCTGGCGGTACTGCGCCTCGACGCCTTGCGACACGCTATCCGTCTGATCGGGAGCAGTCATGGTGCGTTGAATTTCCGGTGATGACGGGTTGAATCGGAACAGGCCCCTAGTGTCGGCACTGCGGCCCCGCTTCGGCCATTCTTCATTGCTGAAGCAGGACTTTTGCCAATCCGTAGTGGGCCGCGCGCCCTACACGCAGCGCGAAGCCCGTCTTCGGGAGAGGCAGATTGTCCGGCCGTGCGGGCCGTGGCTAGATACCGGGCAAAGGAGGTGGACCATGAACCTGACCTGGACGCCGCAAGAGCGCCAATTCCGCGAAGACGTGCGCGCCTTCGCCGCCGCCAAGCTGCCGGACGACATCCGCGGCAAGGTGCTGCGGCACCAGCGGCTGGAACGCGACGATTACGTGCGCTGGCACAACATCCTGGCCGATCAGGGCTGGGGCGCGCCCAACTGGCCCGTCGAGCACGGCGGCACGGGCTGGAACGCGCTGCAGCGCCTGATCTTCGAGGTGGAATGCTTCAAGGCCGGCGCGCCGCGGCTGCTGCCGTTCGGCCTGTCCATGATCGGCCCCGTGCTGATGAAATACGGCAGCGCCGACCAGAAGGCCCGCCTGCTGCCGCGCATGATCCGCGTGGAGGACTGGTGGTGCCAGGGCTATTCCGAGCCGGGCTCGGGGTCCGATCTGGCGTCCCTGAAGACGCGGGCCGTGCGCGACGGCGACGATTACGTCGTCAACGGCCAGAAGACCTGGACCACGCTCGCCCAGTACGCCGACTGGATGTTCTGCCTGGTGCGCACCGATCCCGAGGCGCGCGCCCAGCGCGGCATCTCGATGCTGCTGCTGGACATGCGCTCGCCCGGCGTCACCGTGCGCCCCATCCGCACGCTCGACGGCGGCCATGACGTCAACGAAGTCTGGCTCGAAGACGTGCGCGTGCCGGCGGCCAACCTCGTGGGCGAAGAGAACCAGGGCTGGACCTACGCCAAATACCTGCTGGGCCACGAGCGCACCGGCATCGCGGGCCTGGGCCACTGCCACCGCGAGCTGGGCATCCTGAAGGACATGGCGGCGCGCGCGCAGTCGCGCGGCAGGCCGCTGCTGCAAGACAGCCGGATGCGCGACCGCATCTCGCGCATCGAGGTCGACATCATGGCGCTGGAGATGCTGCTGCTGCGCGTGGCGGCCAGCAACGACGGCACGCCGGGGCCGGAGGCCTCGGTGCTCAAGATCCGCGGCTCGGAAATCCAGCAGGATCTGGCCATGCTGCAGATGGAGGTCGCGGGTCCGGATTGCTGGCCCTACGACCCC
Organism: Achromobacter sp. NFACC18-2; assembly: GCF_900108985.1. Classification (NCBI taxonomy): domain Bacteria; kingdom Pseudomonadati; phylum Pseudomonadota; class Betaproteobacteria; order Burkholderiales; family Alcaligenaceae; genus Achromobacter; species Achromobacter sp. NFACC18-2. The sequence goes on from NZ_FNYM01000016.1 coordinate 6,864, forward strand.
GACTGGATGCGGGCGGACGCCGACGATCACGGCCCGGGGCCCGAGATGGCCGCGGCGGCGGGCGCCGGCTATGCCGATATGCGCAAGACCTCGATCTACGGCGGCACGACCGAAGTGCAGAAGGGCATCATCGCCCGGCTGGTGCTGGGCGTATAGCGCACAGGCGCCGCCGCAACCCGACAGGAACACGACGCATGGATTTCATCTACACCGAAGAACAGCGCATGCTGGCCGACAGCCTGCGCCGCCTGGTAGACCAGGCATGGACCTTTCCCCAGCGCCGCGCCCGGCAAGCCGCGGGCGCGCTGGACCGGCAGGCCTGGAATGCGCTGGCCGAGCTGGGCGTGCTGGGCCTGAATATTTCGCAGGACCACGGCGGCTTCGGCGAAGTGCCCGCGAGCCTGCTGCCCGTGCATGTCGTGCTGGGCCGCGCGCTGGTCTCCGAGCCGGTCATCCCCAGCGCCGTGATGGGCGCCGCGCTCATCGACGCCTGCGGCGATGCGGCGCGCGGGCGCTGGCTGCCGGCCATCGCCTCGGGCGAGGCCATCGTCAGCGTGGCCTGGCAGGAGCCGGGTCGCCGCTACGCGGCCGAGCCGGTGGACTGCCGCGCCGCCCGCACCGCCGAAGGCTGGCGGCTGGACGGCGCCAAGCACCTGGTGTGGCACGGCGCGGCAGCGGATGCCTGGTTCATCAGCGCGCGCGGCGACGACGGCAAGACCGTCCTGCTGGCGGTGCCGGCCGATGCCGCCGGGGTGCGCGTTACGGACACGCCCACGCTGGACGGCGCGCGCTGCGCGCGGCTGGACCTGGACGCGGTGGGCGTGCCCCAGGACGCGCTGCTGGCGCAGGGCGAGGCCGCCGACCACGCGCTGGCCCAGGCCCTGCAGTGGGGCACGGCCGCGCTGTGCGCGCATGCGGCGGGCGCCATGGAGCGCCTGCTGGAGATCACGGTCGACTATCTGAAGACCCGCAAGCAGTTCGGCCAGCCGCTGGCCGCGTTCCAGGCATTGCAGCACCGCCTGGCCGAGATGCTGGTGGCCAAGGAGCTGGCGCTGTCGATGGCGTACGTGGCGGTGGCGGCGCTGACCGAACCCGACGCCGCGCAGCGGCGCCGCATGATCGCATCGGCCAAGCTGGAGGCCGCGCGCGCCGGGCGGCTGGTGGCGCAACTGGCCGTGCAATTGCACGGGGGCATGGGCATGACGGACGAACTGGAAGTCGGCGACTACTTCAAGCGCCTGACGGTCGTGGACCTGTTGATGGGCGACAGCGCCGAGCAACTGGCCGTCCTGGAGGAACTGGCATGAACGCGCAGACACCTGAATTCACGCAGATCCGCTTCACGCTTGAGCGCGGCGTAGGCGTCATCACGCTCAACCGCCCCGAGCGCATGAACAGTTTCACCGAGATCATGCACGGCGAGCTGGCGCGGGCGCTGGACGTGCTGGAAGGCCACCAGGGCCTGCGCGGCCTGGTGATCACGGGCGCCGGCCGCGGCTTCTGCGCCGGGCAGGACCTGGGCGAGCGCAAGCCTGCCGAGGACGGCTCGCGCCGCGACCTGAGCCTCATTCTGGAAAAGTGCTATCGGCCCCTCATCAACCGTCTGCGCGCCCTGCCGGTGCCGGTGGTGTGTGTGATGAACGGCGTGGCGGCGGGCGCGGGCGCCAGCCTGGTGCTGGCCTGCGACGTGGTCTTTGCCGTGGAGTCGGCGCGTTTCGTGCAGGCGTTCAGCAAGATCGGCCTCTTGCCCGATGCCGGCGGAACGTGGTTCCTGCCCCGGCTGGTGGGATCGGCACGCGCGATGGGCGCGGCGCTCTTCGGCGAATCGGTGTCGGCGGCGCAGGCCGAATCCTGGGGTCTCATCTGGCGGGTCGTGCCCGACGCGGCGCTGGCCGACACGATCGGGCAGGTGACCGACACGCTGGCCGCCGGCCCCACGCGCGCCTACGCGGCCACCAAGGCGGCGCTGCAGGCGTCCAGCGGCAACACGCTGGCGCAGCAGTTCGACCTGGAATGCCGCTTGCAGCGCGAGCTGGGCTACACCGACGACTACCTGGAAGGCATGCGCGCCTTTGCGGAAAAGCGTCCGCCGGCGTTCAAGGGAAAGTGAGGCGCGGCGGACTCAGGGCGCGGCCGGCGACTGGATCTGTTCGATGAGTTCGCGCGCGCAACCGGGCAGGGCGTCGATGTCCCGCACCAGCAGCTTGCGTTCGCGCACCACCCACGGCTCGTCCAGTTCGACGACGCGCAGCGCGGTGTCCGCCCCATAGCGGCGCGCGGCCGAATCGGGAATGACGCCGATGCCCACGCCCGCCTGCACCATGCGGCAGATCGAGTCGAAGCTGTAGAGCTGGATGCGCTGCGGCAGGCGCTGCCCGACGCGTTCGAGCTGGTCGCGCAGAAAGGCCACCAGCGTCGAGCCTTCGTGCATGGTGATGAACGGATAGCGCACCGCGTCCGCGAGCTTGACCTTGTCCTGGTCCTGCAGCGGATGGCCGTTGGGCACTACCAGGACCAGCCGGTCGGTGCTGAAGTGGATGGCCTGCAATTCGGGCGCGTCCACCGGCCCGGCGACGATGCCCAGGTCGGTGGTGCCGTCCAGCACGCCGCGCACGATGTCGCGCGTCAGGCGTTCCTGCAGGTCCACCGTGACGCCGGGATGGCCCGACAGGAATTGCGCCAGGATGTCCGGCATAAACTCGGTCACGGCCGTGGTGTTGGCGAAGATGCGGATGTGGCCCGCGTCGCCATCCGCCTGTTCCTGGAAGTCGTGCTTCAGGTGATCCACCTGCCGCATGATGACCCGCGCGTGCTGCAGCAGTTTCTGGCCCGCGGGCGTGATTTCCACGCCGCGGCTGTCGCGATACAGCAGGCGCGTGTTGAGCTGGTTTTCCAGCGCCTTGATCCGCACGCTGACCGCGGCCAGGGACAGGTGCGCCCGCTTGGCCGCCTGGGTCAGGCTGGGGGATTCGGCGATGTGGATGAACAGACGGAGATCGGCTAGGTCGAAGTGCATGGCCCATATATTACGGCGCGCCGACGCGCCACGGGCTACTGGCGATACGAGGGTGGCGACCGGCCGCCGGTCGCGGCGTGGATGGCCGATTCAGGCGCAGCAAACCCCGCCTTGAGGAAAAACGAATTCACAGGGGCGATGGCTTGCGGGCATGCTTCAGGCTGTGAAAACTCCACCAAAGGGACTCGGCATGACATCTACAGATCCGGCCGCATGGGTCGGCAGCGGCGAGCGCAAGGCGGACGCCATGGATCCCGGCCACGCCGCGCGCATCGCCGCCACGCTGGGCGGGCCCGTGCCGGGCCAGGGGGACGACCTGCCGCCGCTGTGGCAATGGGCGTTCTTCATTTCCACGGTGGGCATGGACGGTTTGGGGACGGATGGCCATCCCTCGCGCGGCGGCTTTCTGCCGCCCGCCCAGGACCGCAACCGCATGTGGGCGGGCGGCCGGGTCGAATTCCGCCAGCCCCTCAAGGTCGGCGTGCCGGCCGAGCGCGTGTCCACGGTGGCCGAGGTCAAGGAAAAGACGGGCCGCACCGGTTCCCTGCTGTTCGTCACCGTGCGGCATGAGTACGTGCAGTCGGGCGAAGTGGCCATCCTCGAAGAGCAGGACATCGTGTATCGCCAGCCGACGCCGCCCAAGCTGACGGGCAGCGAGCCCGCGCCGCGGGCCGAATGGAGCGATACCGTCCATCCGACCCCGGTCCTGCTGTTCCGCTATTCGGCCGTCACGTTCAACGGCCATCGCATCCACTACGACCATCCCTACGTCACCGGCGTCGAGGGCTATCCCGGCCTGGTCGTGCACGGTCCGCTCATCGCCACCGAGATGGTCGCCGCCTTCGTGCGCGCCCATCCCGGGGCCCGCCTCACGCATCTGTCCTACCGCGGCTTGCGCCCGCTGATTTCACCCGCGCCCTTCCAGGTTGCCGGCCGCTTGTCCGAGCCGGGCGTCGCCCAGCTCTGGGCCGAGCAGGACGGCACGCTGGCCCACCAAGCCGAACTGAGGTTCACCGAATGAACACGCAGGCCTCCCGACCGCTGGACGGCATCACCGTTGTCAGCCTGGAACACGCCATCGCCGCGCCTTTCTGCACCCGCCAGCTGGCGGACATGGGCGCGCGCGTCATCAAGATCGAACGCCCGGGCAGCGGCGACTTCGCCCGCGGCTACGACGAACGCGTGCGGGGGCTGTCCTCGCACTTCGTCTGGACCAACCGCAGCAAGGAAAGCCTGACGCTGGACCTCAAGCGCGACGAGGCCGCCGGCATCATGGGCCGCCTGCTGGAATCGGCCGACGTGCTGGTGCAGAACCTGGCCCCCGGCGCCGCGGCGCGGCTGGGCCTGTCGTTCGAGGCGCTGCACGCGAAGTACCCTCGCCTGATCGTCTGCGACATCTCGGGCTACGGCGAGGGCGGTCCCTACCAGGACAAGAAGGCCTATGACCTGCTGATCCAGAGCGAAAGCGGCTTTCTGTCGGTGACCGGCACGAAGGACGATCCGGTCAAGGCGGGCTGCTCGATCGCGGACATCGCCGCGGGCATGTACGCCTATTCGGCCATCCTCAATGCCCTGCTGCTGCGCCAGCGCACGGGCCTGGGCAGCCGCCTGGACGTGTCCATGCTGGAAAGCATGGTCGAATGGATGGGCTTTCCCATGTACTACGCCTTCGACGGCGCGGCCCCGCCCGTTCGCGCCGGCGCGGCCCATGCGTCCATCTATCCCTACGGGCCGTTTCCCGTGGGCGGCGGCTCGACCATCATGCTGGGCCTGCAGAACGAGCGCGAATGGCGCGTCTTCTGCGCCCAGGTGCTGCGCCAGGCCGAGCTGGCCGAGGATCCGCGCTTCATCTCGAATTCGCTGCGCACGGCCAATCGCGAGGCCCTGCGCGCGCTGATCGTTGCCGCGTTCGCCGACCTGTCCATCGAGCAGGTGACGCAGCGCCTGGAGGACGCGCAGATCGCCAATGCCCGCGTCAACGACATGGCGGGCGTGTGGGCGCATCCGCAGTTGCAGGCGCGCCAGCGCTGGAGCGAAGTGGACAGCCCCGCCGGCGCGCTGCCGGCGCTGCTGCCGCCCGCCAGCAGCAGCGCGTTCGCGCCGCGCATGGGGGCGGTGCCCGCGGTGGGCCAAAATACCGATGCGGTGCTAGCATCACTGGGATACGCGCCGGAACAGGTGGCGCAGTTCCATGCCTCGGAGGTCGTGTGATGCATCCCGTCGTACGTAGCGCGCTGTTCGTGCCGGCCTCGCGGCCCGAGCGCATCCCCAAAGCGCTGGCCGCCGGCGCGGACGCCGTGATCGTGGACCTGGAAGACGCCGTGGAGCACCTGGCCAAGGCGTCGGCCCGCGAAGCCCTGTGCGATTTCTTGAGCCTCAATCCCCAGGCGCGGCTCTGGGTGCGCATCAACGACGCGTCGACCTCCTGGCATGACGACGACCTGAAGGCCTGCCGCGGCCGGGCCAACGTGGCCGGGATCCTGCTGCCCAAGGCCGAAGGCATGATGCAGGTGCGGCATGCGGCGCAGGCCGGCTGTCCGGTGATCCCCATTCTTGAAACGGCGCAGGGCATCCTCAATGCCGGCGAAATCGCCGCGACGCCGGGCGTGGCGCGGCTGGCGTTCGGCAGCCTGGATTACGGCCTGGACCTGGGCCTGACGCCCGACACCCCGGGCGCCGACACGGTGCTGGACCAGGCCCGGGTGCAGGTGTTGCTGCATACCCGCGCCGCGGGTCTTGCGCCCGCGCTGGACGGCGTCTTTCCCGGCGTGCAGGACCTGGCGGGGCTCGCGGCCGCCGCCGGCCGCGCGCAGCAGATGGGTTTTGGCGGCATGCTGTGCATCCACCCGACGCAGGTGCCGGTCATCCATGCCGCCTTCGTGCCGGCGCAACAGGAACTCGAATGGGCGCGGCGCGTCGTCGCCGCCCATCGCGACACGGCCGCGGGCACGTTCATGCTGGACGGCAAGATGGTCGACGCGCCCGTCATCGCGCGGGCCCGGCTGGTGCTGGCGCAGGCGGGCGAATCCGCGCGCGCCTGACGCGCCCGGCGCAGCCAGACTCCTCACACTGCTTCCTGACAAGGCGGGCCCATGGGCGAGGCGCTTTTCATCGGACATACCTATATCGACGTCACCGTGCTGGCTGACGAGTGGCCCACGGGCGACCAGAAGCGCGTGGCGCGGGATTACGCCGTGTCCTTCGGCGGCAACGCGGTCACGGCCGCATTCGCCTGCGCGCGGCTGGGATGCCCGCCCGACCTGATCTGCACGCTGGCGCCCGACTGGCTGGGCCACATGTACGCCGACATGGCCGCCGCGCACGGGGTCACGCTGCATGCGCGCCAGGTGCGCCGTTCCTCGCTGTCGTTCATCATGCCCAAGGACGGCAAGCGCGCCATCCTGCGCGCGCGCGATGCCGACTACCTGAACGATTTTCCCCGGCTGGACATCGGCCGCTACCGCGTCCTTCACCTGGACGGCCATCAGCCCGACGCTGCCCTGCATTACGCGCGCGCGTGCCGCCAGGCCGGCGTGCTCACCTCGCTGGACGGCGGCGGCGTGCGCGAGAACACCGACGAGCTGCTGCGATATATCGACGTGGCGGTGTGCGCCGAGCGCATGTGCGAGCAGCTTGGCCTGTCGCCCGAGGGGCTGCTGGACCTGCTCAAGGCGCGCGGCTGCCGCATCGGCGCGGTGACGATGGGCGAGCGGGGGATGCTCTGGTACGACGAGACGGGGCGGGTCGACACGCTGCCTTCGCTGGACGTCCCGGCGTCGCGCATCATCGATACCTCGGGCGCCGGCGACGTGTTTCACGGCGCTTATGTGTGGTCCTACCTGACGCGGCCGGAGCAGCCGTGGATCGAACACTTCACGTTCGCGCGCGCCGCGTCGGCGCACAAGATCCAGCATCTGGGCAATGAGGCGGGGCTGCCCCAGGTGGAAGACGTCGAACGCGCCATGATGGCGTTCACGCCCAAGGGATGATGCGCGGGTCCGGCGCCGGTCTGATCAGCCGGCGAGCCGTTCGATCGGCTGGTCGTGGATGGCGTCGATCCACGCGTCGACCGGCTTGCCCGATACCAGCATGCCGGGCGCGAGGTCGCGCAGGGGCAACAGCACGAACGCGCGCAGATGCAGGCGGGGATGCGGCAGGATGAGCCGCTCGTGGTCCAGCCGCGTGTCGCCGTACAGCAGCAGGTCCAGGTCCAGCGTGCGGGGGGCGTTGCGATAGGGGCGCTGGCGCCCGTGCTGGTTCTCCAGCGCCTGCAGGACGTCCAGCAGGTCCAGCGGCGCAAGCGCGGTATCCACGGCGGCCACGGCGTTGACGAAGTCCGGGCCGGCGGCGTCCACCGGCGCGCTGCGGTAGAACGGCGATGCGGTCACCGCGTTGATGCCGGGCGTCGCCTGCAGTTGCGCCAGGACCTGGCGCAGCGTGGCCGCGCTGTCGCCCAGGTTGGCCCCCAGGCCGACATATGCGCGCACGGTCGGCTGCGGCACGGCGCTACTCGGCGGCGGGCGCGCTGCGCGGGCCGCTGCGGCGCGGACGGCGGCGCCGGCGCGCGGGCGAGGCGGGCGCATCGCCGGCCTCGCGCGGCTGGCGCGAGACTTCTTCGATCATGTCGGCGCGGGTCGCGTCGTCGGCATTGGCCAGGTCCATCCACCACTGCGCCAGCACGCTGTCGAACTCGCCGGCGGCGGCGCGCAGCTGCAGGAAATCGCAGGCGGCGCGAAAGCGCGGCTGCTCGATCATGCGGTAGATGGTCTTGCCCATGCGGCGCTCGAAACGCGGCTGCATGAACCAGATCTCGCGCATGTCGGACGAGAAGCGGCGCTGGATGGCGAGCTTTTCCGTCTGTTCGTCCAGCACCGAGTCCGCGGCCGTCGACAGCGCCGGGATGGTGTGCTCGCCCTGGGCGCGCAACTGCTTCCAGCGCACTTCGACCTGCTGCCACAGCAGCGCGGCGAAAAGGAAGCTGGGGCTGATGGTCTTGCCGGCGCGCACGCGCGCGTCGGTGCGTTCCAGCGCAAGTTCCACGAAGTGCTCGCCGCCGGGCTGCTCCAGCACCACGTCCAGCAGCGGCAGCAGGCCGTTGTGCAGGCCGTCGGCACGCAACTGGCGCAGGCAGTCCATGGCGTGGCCGCAGGTCAGCAGCTTGAGCATTTCGTCGAACAGGCGCGAGGCCGGGACGTTTTCGATCAGGTCCGCCATGGTGCTGATCGGTTCGCGCGTCGCCGGGTCGATCGTGCCGTTGAGCTTGGCGGCAAAGCGCACCGCGCGCAGCATGCGGACCGGGTCTTCGCGGTAGCGCTTGACGGGGTCGCCGATGATGCGGATCTGGCGCTTTTTCAGGTCGGCCACGCCATCGTGGTAGTCGATGACTTCCTCGTTGTGCGGGTCGTAGTACAGCGCGTTCATGGTGAAGTCGCGGCGCTTGGCGTCTTCTTCCTGCGATCCGAACACGTTGTCGCGCAGGATGCGGCCGTGCTCGTCGGTTTCCTGGTCTTCCGAGGCGGGCGCGCGGAAGGTGGAGGTCTCGATGATCTCCTGGCCGAACACGACGTGCACGAGCTGGAAGCGGCGGCCGATGATGCGCGCGCGGCGGAACAGCGGGCGGATCTGTTCGGGCGTGGCGTTGGTGGCCACGTCGAAGTCCTTGGGCTCCAGGCCGACGATGAGGTCGCGCACCGCGCCGCCGACGATGTAGGCTTCGTAGCCATGCTGGCGCAGCACCTCGCACACCTTGATGGCGTGGCGCGAGACGTTGCGCCGGTCGATGCCGTGCTTGTCGCGCCCGATGCGCAACGGCCCCCTGGGTGTCGGCGCGAACAGCCGGCCGACGAATTTTTTTATGGTTTCAGTGATCATTAGGACTTCGAATCTTCCATGTGGTCGAACAGGTCGATCACTTGCCAGCCGCGTTCCTGGGCGATGGCGCGCAGGGACGGGCTGGGGTTGGCGGCAATCGGACGGGTCACTTTTTCGAGCAGCGGCACATCATTGACCGAATCGCTATAGAAAAACGATTCGGAGAAATCCGCAAGCCCCAGCCCCATGCCGCCCAGCCAGTCGTTGACGCGCACGACCTTGCCTTCCTTGAAGCTGGGCGTGCCCAGGATGCGGCCCGTGTAGCGGCCGCGCAGGTACTCGGCGTCGGTCGCGACCAGGTGGGGCACGCCGAAGGCGCGGGCGATCGGGGCGGTGACAAAGCTGTTGGTCGCCGTGACGATCGCGCAGAGATCACCGGCTTCCAGGTGCGCTTCCACGAGGTCGCGCGCGGCGGGCGTGATGGACGGGCGGATGACTTCGCCCATGAAGGTTTCATGCCAGGCCGCCAGATCATGCGGCGCATGCGCGGCCAGCAGCCCCAGCATGAACTCGGCGGCCTGTTCGGCGGTGAGCTCGCCGCGGTTGTAGCGGTCCATCAGGTCGTCATTCAGGCGGCGGGCCTGGACGGGGTCGCCCGCGCGGCCCGTGCGCGCCAGGTAATCGGCCCATTGGTAGTCGCTGTCGAGCGGCAGCAGGGTGTGATCCAGGTCGAACAGGGCGAGACGTCGGGTGGTCATGTGCGTTGTGAATCAGGATCTGCGAGCATGGCGCGCAGCAGGGGCAGGGTGATGGGACGGCCGGTGGCCAGGGAGTAACGGTCCAGCGCGTCGAGCAGCGCCGCCAGCTTGCGGATGTCGCGCTCGTGGTGCGTGAGCATCCAGTTGATGATTTCGGGCGCCAGGTGCAGACCGCGTTCGGCCGCCTGGGCGGACAGCGCGGCCAGCTTGTCGGCATCGGACAGCGGATCCAGGCGGAACACCAGGTCCCAGCCCAGGCGCGTGCGCAGGTCTTCGCGCAGCGGCATCGACAGCGTCGAGCGGTCGCCCGACAGCGCCAGCGCGAAGGCCCGGCCGGTGGCCGCGGATTCGCGCCAGCGGTTGTACAGCGCGAACAGCGCGGCCTGGCGGCTGTCGTCCATGCGGTGCACGTCGTCGACCGCCACGAACTGGGGCATGGGCGATTTGGAATCGGCCTCGGCCAGGCGGCGCAGCATGTTTTCGCCGTTGGCGGGGTCGATGAAGACGGCGTCGGGGCGCGCGGTCAGCGCGCGCAGCAGGTGGGTGCGGCCGCAGCCGGCGGCGCCCCAGATGTACAGGGCCCGGCCCGGCTTGAGCGCACGCACGGCCGCCACCGCTTCCCCGTTGGGGCCGGCGATATAGTTGTTCAGCGATGGCGCTGGCGCGGGGAGAACGTCGAGCAGAAGCTGGCGGTTCATGAGAGTTAGCAATCGGGCTTTTTCGGAACCACCGGAAATCCGCGCCTGCCAGGCAGGGGATTTCCGCGGGCGACATGCCGGGCAAACATTGCCGGGGCGCCGGAAAAGCCAAGAAAATCGGTGATACACGGGTCGAAAAGCGCCCCGGCCTGGCCCATGGGGACTGTGCCGTGGGGCTTGCCGGACGGCTGCCCGGACCCGCCCGGGGGCTTGCCTTGCCAGAAACTGGCAAAATCAATACCGGCCAACCCTACACTTTAAACCACCTGGGGGGCTGGTGTCGCGTCCGAGCGCCTGCACTGGCACGGGTTTGCGCCCCGCATGCCTGTCGGCGCCCGCGTCATCGTAAAATGCAGGGCGTTCCACCAAAATCCCAGCAATTGTTACATACCCCACGGCATTTCTCATGACGAACCAACCTAAAGCCCCCCTGACCTACCGCGACGCGGGTGTCGACATCGACGCAGGCGACGCCCTGGTCGACCGTATCAAACCCCTAGCCGCGCGCACCATGCGCCCGGGGGTGCTGGCCGGTATCGGCGGCTTTGGCGGCCTGTTCGAAGTGCCGAAGACCTATAAAGAGCCCGTGCTGGTGTCCGGCACCGACGGCGTCGGCACCAAGCTGCGCCTGGCGTTCGACTGGAACCGCCACGACACGGTCGGCATCGACCTGGTCGCCATGAGCGTCAACGACATCCTGGTGCAGGGCGCGGAACCGCTGTTCTTCCTGGATTACTTCGGCTGCGGCAAGTTGTCGGTGGACACGGCCGCCGCCGTGGTGGGCGGCATCGCCAAGGGCTGCGAACTGTCGGGTTGCGCCCTGATCGGCGGCGAGACCGCCGAAATGCCGGGCATGTATCCGGACGGCGAATACGACCTGGCCGGCTTCGCGGTGGGCGCGGTGGAAAAGTCCAAGATCATCGACGGCAAGTCCATCAAGGCCGGCGACGTGGTGCTGGGCCTGGCTTCCAGCGGCGCGCACTCCAACGGCTATTCGCTGCTGCGCAAGATCCTCGAACGCGCCAACGCCAAGCCGGACGACGATTTCCACGGCCAGAAGATGGTCGATGTCGTCATGGCCCCGACCCGCATCTACGTCAAGCAGGTGCTGGCCGCGCTGGCCAAGCACGGCACGGCCATCAAGGGCCTGGCCCACATCACGGGCGGCGGCCTGCTGGACAACGTGCCGCGCATCCTGCAGGACGGCCTGGCCGCCAAACTGCACCGCGACGCCTGGGAAATGCCCAAGCTGTTCCAGTGGCTGCAGGAGCAGGGCGGCGTCGAAGACACCGAGATGTACCGCGTGTTCAACTGCGGCATCGGCATGGTGCTGGTGGTGGATCCGGCCCAGGCCGACGCCATCGCCGCCACGCTGCGCGAGCAGGGCGAGACCGTCAGCAAGCTGGGCGAGATCGTGCCGCAGGAAGCCGGCATGGCGCAGACCTTCGTGGTGTGACGCCGCGGCGAATGCGCTGCAAGAAAGATGACCGCCTGATGGCGGTCATTTTTTTTTGAGTGGGGGGCGGATGGCGGGGCGGCGCTGCGTTGCTGGGGGTGTCTGACACCTTCGCGTACCGCGAGCCCCGCAACCCGTCAGTTGGCCAGCGCCCGCGCCACGGCGTCGATGGTCTGCGCGACGGCGTCGGCGGCCAGGCAATCCACGATCACGCGTTCGGGCTGCGCGCGCAGCCAGGTGATCTGGCGCTTGGCGAGCTGGCGGGTCGCGGCGATGCCCTGTTCGCGGGCCGTGTCCAGGTCGACCTCGCCGTCCAGGTACGCCCACATCTGCCGATAGCCGACGCAGCGCACGGACGGCAGGCCCGGGTGCAGGTCGGCGCGGGCGTGCAGGCCGCGCACTTCGTCGAGCAGGCCCTGGCGCAGCATCGCGTCGAAGCGCTGTTCGATGCGCGCGTGCAGGGCGGCGCGGTCGGAGGGTTCCAGGCTGATGGTCAGGTAGCGGTTGCCGTCGTCGTCCGGCTTGCGCTGCGCGCGCTGCAGCAGCGCCGACATGGGCTGGCCGGAAAGCTGGCAGATTTCGAGGGCGCGCTGGATGCGCTGGCTGTCGTTGGGCGCGAGCCGCGCCGCGGTGACGGGGTCCAGCGCCGCCAGCTCGGCGTGCAGGGCGGGCCAGCCCAGGCGCGCGGCGCGCGCTTCCAGTTCGGCGCGCAGGGCCGGATCGGCCTGTGGCAGGTCGTCCAGGCCGTCGCGCAGCGCCTTGTAGTACATCATCGTGCCGCCCGCCAGCAGCGGAATGCGGCCGCGCGCGCGGATGTCGTCGATCAGGCGCAGCGCGTCGGCGCGGAATTCCGCGGCCGAATACGACTGGGCGGGATCCAGGATGTCCAGCAGGTGCTGGGGCACGCGCGCCCGTTCCTCGGGCGAGGGCTTGGCCGTGCCGATGTCCATGCCGCGATAGATCGTGGCCGAATCCACGTTGACGATTTCGAGGGGCCAGCGTTCGGCCAGGGCCAGCGTGGACGCGCTTTTTCCGGCCGCGGTGGGGCCCGCCAGGCAGATGACCGGAAGCGTTGCGGGGGTGAGGTCGGAGGGCAAGCTACTGTCCGCGCAGGAAAAGCTTGTCGAGGTCCGACATCGACCACTGCACCCAGGTGGGGCGGCCGTGGTTGCACTGGTCGGCGCGTTCCGTGGATTCCATCTGCCGCAGCAGGCCGTTCATCTCTTCGAGGGTGAGCTTGCGGTTGGCGCGCACGGAGCCGTGACACGCCATGGTCGAGAGCAGTTCGTTGCGCTGTTCCGTAAGCAGGCGCGAAACGCCCACGGCGCCCAGGTCGCGCAGCACGGCGCGGGCCAGGGTTTCGATGTCGCCGCGGGCCAGGATGGCGGGCACCGAGCGCACGGCGATGGACGTGGGACCCGAAGGCCGCATTTCGAAGCCCAGGTCATTCAACTGTTCTTCGTATTCTTCCACCAGGGCCACGTCCTTCTCCTGGGCGTGGAACACCACGGGCACCAGCAGGTCCTGGCGCGGCAGGCTGCGCGCGTCCAGCGCCTGCTTGAGCTGCTCGTACACCACGCGCTCGTGGGCGGCGTGCATGTCCACCAGCACCATGCCGCGCCGGTTCTGCGCCAGGATGTAGACGCCGTGCAGTTGCGCCACCGCCATGCCTAGCGGATGCTCTTCATCGGTGGGCAGCGCGGCGGCGGGCGCGGGCTCGCGCAGCGGCGCGGTCCGGGCGGCGGTGTCGTCGTTCAGCGGGCGATAGAGGGATTGCCAGTCGGCGGCCGGAATGCCGGCGGGTTCCGCGTGCAGACGGAAGGGCACCTGGGTGTGCGGGCGCTGCGGCGCGGGCGACGGACGCAGGCCGTAGGCCGGGCCGTTGCCTGAACCTGAGCCGGCGCCTGTCCCGCCGTTCATGCCGTTCATGCCATTCACGCCGCCGTACCCCGGGCGCGGGGACTCGGACTCGGCCTGCGCGGCGGGGCGGTAGGCGGGCGGGGCGGAAGCGGGCGAAGGCGGGGCCGTTTCGCCCGCGGGTCGCGCGACGGTTTCGAATTCCGCGTCGCCGGTTTGTCCCGCCGGGGCGACCGCCGACGAGCCGCCCAACTGCGCCAGCGTCTGGCTGACCGCATGCGAGACGAAACGGTGGACGGCGCCGCTGTCGCGGAATCGGACTTCATGCTTGGCCGGATGGACGTTCACGTCCACGGCGGCCGGGTCGATATCCAGGAACAGCACGTAGGCGGGCTGCCGGTCGCCATGCAGCACGTCCGCATAGGCGGCCCGCAGCGCATGGCTGACCGTGCGGTCGCGCACGTAGCGGCCGTTCACATACAGGTACTGGCGGTCGGCGCGCGCGCGCGCGGCGGTCGGCCGGGTGATCATGCCGGCCAGGCTGACCGTGCCGACCGAATGCGACAGCAGCAGGCCGTGCTCGGCGAATTCCGCGCCCAGCACGTCGCGGATGCGCTGGGGCGGATCGGCCGGCAGCCACTGGCGCTGCGCGCGGTCGTGGTGGAAGAGGCGAAAGGCGATCTGCGGATGCGCCAGCGCGATGCGCTCCATGGCATCGACGCAGTGGCCGAACTCGGTGGCCTCGGATCGCAGGAACTTGCGGCGGGCGGGCACGGCGTCAAAGAGCTGGCGCACGTCCACGGTGGTGCCGGGCGGGCCCGACGCCGGACCGACCTGCATGCTGCCGGCGTCGATCTGCCAGGCGTGGTCGCCGTCGCGCGTGCGGGAAATGATGGACACCTGGGCCACCGAGGCGATGGACGCGAGCGCTTCGCCACGGAATCCCATGGACGCCACCGATTCCAGCTCGTTCAGCGATCGGATCTTGCTGGTGGCGTGGCGCGCCAGGGCGAGCGGCAGTTCTTCGGGGGGGATGCCGCCGCCGTCGTCGGTGACGGCGATGCGCCGGATGCCGCCGCCTTCGAGGCGGACCTCGATGGCGCGCCCGCCCGCGTCGATGGCGTTTTCGAGGATTTCCTTGAGCACCGACGCGGGGCGCTCGATCACCTCGCCAGCGGCGATCTGGCTGATCAGCAGGTCGGGAAGCGCGAGGATGGAACGACGTTCGGTCATGTGGCCCAGATCTTGTGTAGCAGTGCGGACGATTTTAGCGTCATGCCCCGGTCGGCTATAGTCGCTGGAAATTTCCCTTCCGATATCGGGGCCGCTTCAATGCTTGAGTTTTTCAATATGGTGCTCCACATCGACCAGACGCTCGGCCTGTGGGTCGAGCAGTATGGGGTGTGGGTGTATCTGGTGCTGTTCCTCATCGTCTTCGCCGAGACCGGACTGGTGGTGCTGCCCTTCCTGCCGGGCGACTCGCTGCTGTTCATCGCCGGCGCGTTCGGCGCGACGGGGCACATCGATCCGATCCTGATGTCGGTGCTGCTCATCGTCGCGGCGGTGACCGGCAATTCGCTGAACTATGCCATCGGCCGCTACATCGGGCCGCGGGTGTTTTCGATGAACCTGCGCTTTCTGGACCGCGGCGCGCTGATGCGCACGCACGCGTTCTATGAGAAGCACGGTGGCAAGACCATCGTCATGTCGCGCTTCATTCCGGTGGTGCGCACTTTCGCCCCCTTTGTGGCGGGCGTGGCCGACATGTCGCTGGCGCGCTTTCAGATGTTCAATATCCTGGGCGCGCTGCTGTGGGTGATCAGCCTGGTGGCGGCCGGCTATTTCTTCGGCAACATCCCGATCATCCGCGATCACCTGAACACCATCGTCCTGGTGGGCCTGGCCGCGGCCATCGTGCCGGTGGTGGGCGCCGCCCTGGTCAAGCTCTTTCGCGCGCGCCGCACGCAGTAGGGCGCCAGATGGGGTAAGCAAAAAGGCTATGCGCCGGGGCGCATAGCCTTTTTTTCGTTGGGCCGGGGCCCGGGCTAGCTGATGTCGCCCAAACGGGCCAGCGGCGGGTTGGCGGTGAAGTAGCGCTGAATGCCGGTCATCATGGCCTGCGCCAGCTTGTCCTGGTGCGAGGAGCTGCGTAGCAGGGCTTCTTCCTGGGGGTTGCTGATGAAGGCGGTTTCGACCAGGACGGACGGGATGTCCGGCGCCTTCAACACCGCAAAGCCGGCCTGTTCGACGCTGTTCTTGTGCAGGCGGTTGATCTTCTTGATCTCGTCCAGGAAGGCGCTGCCGACCTTGAGCGAATCATTGATCTGCGCGGTGGTGGACAGGTCCAGCAGCACCTTGGCGACCTGGCGGTCGTGGGTGCCCAGGTTGACGCCGCCGATCAGGTCGGCCGCGTTTTCCTTGTCGGCCATCCAGCGCGCCTGCGCGCTGGAGGCGCCGCGCTGGGACAGCGCGAACACCGACGACCCGTTGGCCGACGGCTTGACCCAGGCGTCCGCATGGATCGAGATGAACAGGTCCGCGTGCACGCGCCGCGCCTTCTGGACGCGCACGTGCAGGGGCACGAAGTAGTCGTCGTCGCGCGTCAGGTAGGCGCGCATGTAGGGCTGGCTGTCGATCAGCGCCTTCAGGCGGCGCGCGATGCGCAGCACCACGTCCTTCTCGCGCAGGCCGGTCTTGCCGATGGCGCCGGGATCTTCGCCGCCATGGCCCGGGTCCAGCGCGATGGTCAGCATGCGCGGCTTGCCCCGGCTTGCCGTGGCCGGCGGCTTGGGCGGCGTGGGCAGGGGCGGGGCGGGCTGCTGGCCGCGCACGCGGGGCGGCTCGGGGGGATCGGCGCGGGTGACCGGGTTGCGCTGGATGTCTTCGAGGATGCGCGCGAGCGGATCGTCCACATCGGGACCGCTCGACTTGTTCAGGATCGCGATCAACGGGTCCTGCGCCACCTTCGGGTACAGGTCCAGCACCAGACGGTACTGGTAGTCGGCAACCGGCTTGAGCGTGAAGACCTGCGGCGCCACCGGCTGCTTCAGGTCGAACACCAGCCGGACCACGTTGGGGCGATTCTGCGCCACGCGCAGGCTCTGGATGTAGGGGTCGTCGGGGCGGACCTTGGAGACCAGATCGTTCAGGGCCGCACTGAGGGTCAGTCCCTCGATGTCGACCACCAGGCGATGGGGATTTTCCAGGGTGAATTGTTCCGCCTTGAGTTCGCTGTCCAGTTCCAGCGTGACGCGGGTGTATTCGTCGGCAGGCCAGGTCCGCACGGCCAGGATCGTTGCCGCCTGCGCCAGCGTCGGCACGACAGGCAGGACGAGCAGGGTGGCAGCGACGCTGATCAGGCGTCGGCGGGTGGCGCCTGCCGGGGGGAGGGCGCCGTCAGGGGCGGGGGGACAATCGCGTTCAACCATGTTTGTCCTCGGGCGGTGTACGCGGTCAGGGTGGCGTCACGTCCGTCGCCTGCATAGGCGAGGTTGATCAGCAGGTCGGGCGGGGGCAAAAGACCTTCGGCCCGCTCCGGCCATTCGATCAAAACGACCGCATCGTCACGCAGTAAATCCCGAAATCCTGCGTCCAACCATTCGCGCGAATCACTAAATCTATAAAAATCAAGGTGATAGAAGTATAAGTTAGAAACTTTATAGGATTCAAGCAGCGCGTAGCTTGGACTCTTGATTCGGCCTGTGATGCCGCTTTCCCGCAACAATGCCCTGGAGAAGGCCGTTTTTCCTGCACCCAGGTCCCCTTGAAGGTGGATGCATGCGCCTGCCGGGCCGGTTTTGCCTCCGGACACCATGGGCGCAAGCTGGCGCGCCAGCGACTCGGTGGCAGCTTCGTCGGGCAAGTGCAAAGTCAGGGTGGCGAGGGGGGCGGACATGGCGCGGGGCGAGTGGTAAAAGACGATGATCGGAGCACAGATTGGAGCAATTATAGGAATGCGGGTTTCTGCTAACCTATAACTGATTGTTATTCTCAATAATGTCGTGAACGACGGCTTCCCGCCGCCCGCGACTGACGCCGCCACGGAGTTGTACGCGCCATGAAGACCCGCATCGAAAAAGACACGTTTGGCCCCATCGAGGTGCCGGAAGACCACCTGTGGGGCGCCCAGACCCAGCGCTCCCTGCATTTCTTCGCGATTTCCACCGAAAAAATGCCGGAACCGCTGACCAACGCGATGGCGCGGCTCAAGCGCGCGGCGGCCAAGGTCAACGCCGACCTGGGCGAGCTGGACCCCAAGATCGCGGACGCCATCATGCGCGCGGCCGACGAGGTCGTCGCCGGAAAATGGCCCAACGAGTTTCCGCTGTCCGTCTGGCAGACCGGTTCTGGCACGCAGAGCAACATGAACATGAACGAGGTGCTGGCCAACCGCGCTTCGGAACTGCTGGGCGGCGTGCGCGGCGAAGAGCGCAAGGTGCACCCCAACGACCACGTCAACCGCGGGCAGTCGTCGAACGACACCTTCCCGACCGCGATGCACGTGGCCGCCGCCGTCGAGGTCGAACATCGCCTGCTGCCGTCCCTGAAGGCGCTGCGCGCCACGCTGGCCGCCAAGAGCGCCAAGTTCTATGACATCGTCAAGATCGGCCGCACCCACCTGCAGGACGCCACGCCGCTGACCCTGGGCCAGGAGATCTCGGGCTACGTGGCCCAGCTCGACCTGGCCGAGCAGCAGATCCGCGCCACGCTGCCGGGCCTGCACCAGCTTGCCATCGGCGGCACCGCGGTCGGCACGGGCCTGAACGCGCATCCGCAGTTCAGCGCCAAGGTGTCGGCCGAGCTGGCGCACACCACCGGCACGGCCTTTGTCTCCGCGCCTAACAAGTTCCAGGCGCTGGCGTCGCACGAAGCGCTGCTGTTTGCGCATGGCGCGCTGAAGTCGCTGGCGGCGGGCCTCATGAAGATCGCCAACGACGTGCGCTGGCTGTCGAGCGGCCCGCGCTCGGGCCTGGGCGAGATCAGCATTCCCGAGAACGAGCCGGGCAGCTCGATCATGCCGGGCAAGGTCAACCCCACGCAGTGCGAGGCCATCACGATGCTGGCCGCGCAGGTCATGGGCAACGACGTGGCCATCAACATCGGCGGCGCCAGCGGCAACTTCGAGCTGAACGTCTACAAGCCGCTGGTGATCCACAATTTCCTGCAGTCCGTGCGCCTCCTGACGGACGGCATGGCCAGCTTCGACAAGCACTGCGCGGCGGGCATCGAGCCCAACCACGAACGCATCGCCGAACTGGTCGACCGTTCGCTGATGCTGGTGACCGCGCTGAATCCGCACATCGGCTACGACAAGGCCGCGCAGATCGCCAAGAAGGCGCACAAGGAAGGCCTGTCGCTGAAGGAGTCGGCGCTGGCCCTGGGCTACCTGACCGAAGCGCAGTTCGCCGAATGGGTCGTGCCCGGCGCGATGACTAACGCGCACAAGCCGTCGTAATCCGCCGTCGTAATTCAGCCCGCGTCGCGTCAATCCGGAATGGCCGCCCCCCGGGCGGCCATTTTCATGGCGCGTGGGGGCTCAGGTCTCGGTGTCGCCGTAGGCGGCATCCACGATTTCCCAGACCAGACGGCGGGACGAGTCGCTCTCCAGATCCACGTCCTGGAGGGGAACGAGCAGCCCCCGATCCCCGGCTGCCACGAGGAATCTCTCCCATGGCGCGTTTCGCGGCCAGCGGGCCAGGTAGGCGCGCCGCTGCGCGGCGTCCAGGGTTTGCCAGAACGCAAGCCAGATGTCGCCGAAGTAGCTGTCCCGGGTTCCATACCGCATCACCAGCGGCAGATTGTCCTCGTCGCCAAACATGCACAGCCAAGGGGGAGGCAGGGCGTAGTCATCCGCGGGAAGCAGGGGAAAGGGCAAGGCGGGCCCCAGGCGATCGTCTTCGCGTCCGCGCAGCCTTAGCGCCCAGCGGTGCATGCGGCGTTCCGCCCCGGTGTCGGTCACGCCGGCATAGGCGCGGCGCGTCCTGCGCGCGCAGTCCCAGGCCCAGGAAAGCTGCAGGTGGAAGCAGCCGCCCGCCATGCGCCATTGCGCCTCGTAGGCCATCTTTTCGGCCAACGACAAGGATTGCCAATAGGGCCACCAGACGCCGTTGAACCATCGCGATGCGGCGGGCTCGATCCAATCGGTCCAGGCCGCCGGATCGGGAAATTCGATCCAGGGCGGGCGCGGGCTGCGACACGCCGGCGGTGCTGATCGCTTCATGCATTCGTCCTTCAGTTCGGTGATATGTGGTCCGCCAGCCAATCCGCGCCAAAATAGCCGGCCGCGCCAAAAATGAGGGCGCCCAGCGCGCCGGTCACGATCAATCCCGGGCCGGTTTCAATGCCGAGCGCCGCGCCGCCGATGAACCCGATTTTTGCACCGGCCCACGCCCCGCCCCAACCCCCGGCCTGGCGAACCGCTTCGGCCGCAATCGGCCGGAACGATCGTTGCTCAGCGGATTGCCGCGTCGCGCGTGCCACGTCCACCGCGGTGATGATCAACCCCAGCACGGTCAACACCCGGCCGTAGCGGCCAATGGTGCGAGCCAGGGCGTAGGACTTTTCCAGTTGGGCAAGCCGCTGCATGGCCTGGTCGCGGCTGATCTTGTTCGCGCTCAGGTCGTTCCAGACGTTGCGGGCGGCATTGATCTGCACCTGATGCACTTCGCTGGCAACCCGGACGGAGTCGGACGTGAATCTCGTGTTCCGGATCAGCACTTCCTGCTCTGCGCCGACGATGGTGTCGATCAGCCGTTCCACACTGTGGCGGGCAGCAGGATTGGAGGCGACGAAGCGCCGGAGGTCGGCCACCACTTCCGGCACGGAAAACACCTGGGCGCCCGACGCCCTGGCCTTGTTCATGTCGATGATGAGCGGGACGCCGTCCATGGTGGGCGCGCCCAGGCGCTTCGTACTGGCGGAAAGATAGCCGCCCTGGCCTCTGCCCAGGGCATGTTCGGCCGGACTGTACAGGGCCGCCGGGTTGGAGGGCGCCATGGAAAAGTCGCGCGGCAAGGCAATGACCCTGACGGTTCCTTTCAGGGAGCCCGCCGGGGGTTGCCCGCCACGCCACACGTTGCCCGGAGACTCCTTGCGGATCACGGCGTCGGCGCCGATGTCTGGCAAGACCTCGACCACGACGAACATGTAGCCGCGGGCCAGGGCGATCCGCGCCGTCAGGCGGCCTTCGCCATCGTCGGTTTGCGGGATCGAGCCTGTGCCGTTTCGCCGCATGCCGTCGGGGATCCAGATCCGTTGGCCGACATAGAGTTTCGTATCGGTAAAGCTGGTGACGGTCAGCCGCTTCCAAAGCCTGCCGTCGCCCATGTGTTTGCGGGCGATGCTCCAGAGTGAATCGCCGGGTTGGACTATGTATTCGCTCATTCCTGGTTCCCCTAAGCCTGGTCGGAAGGTGTGCGTGGCGCGCCGCGCGGCCGGCGCGCCACGATTTCCGGGGGAATGGGCGATATCCGTCGGCGCGCCGTGCCTCAGACGCCGACGTCATACTGGTCGGCGGGCGCGCAACAGGGCAATCAGGCTTGTCCTGTTTCAGGGGTTTTTTTCAAGGCGGCTCCGCGCCGTTGCGGGCGTTAGGGGCGGCCCGCCAGCAGCAGCCACATCGGGATGGTGACCGCCGAGAACAAGGTGCCCAGGGAGATCAGCACGGCCACCATGCGGCCGTCGCCGCCCATGCGCATCGCGAGCACGTAGGCGGCCGATGCCGTGGGCAAGGCCGCGAACAGCAGCAGCATGCGGGCCTCCAGGGGCGGCAGGTCCAGCAGGTGCGCCACCAGCAGGGCGACCGCGGGCAGGGCGACGAGCTTGACCGCCAGCATCCAGGCGATGAGCGACCCGTAGCCCTTGCCGCCTTCCCAGGCGAGGCTGGCGCCCACGCAGAGGATGCCCAGCGCGATGGCCGCCGCGCCCAGGCGCGCGAGCACCGTGTCCACGGGGCCGGGCAATTGCAGCCCGGCCAGGTTGCAGGCCAGGCCCAGCACGGTGGAGATCACCAGCGGATTGCGCGCCAGTTCGCGCAGCAGGTTGCCGCCGCTGTGCCGCGCCAGGCCGTAGACGGCGGCCAAGTTGGCCATGGGCACGGCGAAGCCGACGATGAGCGCCATCACGGTCTGGCCCTGCGCGCCCGCCAGGCTGGCCGACAGGGCCAGGCCGATGTAGGTATTGAAGCGGTAGCCGCATTGCGCGGAGGACGCCAGGCCCAGCGACGAGGGCCGCAGCACCAGGCCCGCCAGCCAGGCCATCGCCACGCCGGCGGTGATGACGGCGGCGGTGGCCTGCAGCAGGAGCGCCGCGTTGCCCGCCGTGATGGGCGTGCGCAGGATGGACTGGAACAGCAGCGCGGGAAACAGCACGAAGTAGACGAGCCGTTCCGTGCCGGCGAAGAATTCGCGCGAGAAACCGAGTTTGTGACGTAGCGCCCAACCCAGCGCGACCAGCATGAAATCGGGGAAAACCAGGAGGGCAACCGACATGGGAAAAGTGGTTTTTGTCTGGCGCCAAACGGGGCTCGGCGCGCTATGCGGGTGTAAGCGTTTGCTGCTATTCTCCGACATTCTGGCGGGCGCGTGTGCCACAAGCAACCTATAAATGCAGCGCAGACGCGCTGTCCAAAAGCAAAACAAGCAATGCGCCCGCACCGTTATCTGCTGGTCCGCCTACAGGCGGGCACATCACACAACGGTCCGTCTACACACGGGCTCGCAATCTTGGAGGAAACACATCTATGAATAAAGTCCGCACCCTGGCTGTGGCCATCGCCTTTGCTACCGGCGCAGCCGGCATGTTGGGCGCTACGGTCGCGCACGCCGCAGACAAGTATCCCAGCAAGGCCATCCGCGTGATCGTTCCGTTCGCGCCCGGCGGCTCCACCGACATCATCGCGCGCCTCGTGACGCAGCGCATGAGCCAGGAACTCGGCCAGCCCATGGTCGTGGAAAACAAGGGCGGCGCAGGCGGCGCCATCGGTGCGGCCGAAGCCGCGCGCGCGCCGGCCGACGGCTATACGCTGTCCATCGCCACCGTCTCCACGATGGCCGTGAACCCCGCCTGCCGTCCGAAGGACCTGCCGTACGACCCGATCAAGGACTTCCAGCCGGTCACCAACTTCGCCAACACCGCCAACGTCGTGGCCGTGAATCCGAAGTTCCCGGCCAAGGACTTCAAGGGCTTCGTCGAAGAACTGAAGAAGAACCCGGGCAAGTACTCCTACGGCAGCTCCGGCACCTGCGGCGTGCTGCACCTGATGGGCGAATCGTTCAAGATGGCCACCGGCACCGACATCGTGCACGTGCCCTACAAGGGGTCGGGCCCGGCGTTGGCTGATGCCGTCGGCGGCCAGATCGAAATCCTGTTCGACAACCTGCCGTCGTCGATGCCGCAGATCCAGGCCGGCAAGCTGAATGCCATGGCCATCGCCTGGCCCGAGCAGATCGGCACGCTCAAGGGCGTCCCGACCTTCAAGGACGCGGGCTTCCCGGTGCTGAACCAGCCGGTGTGGTATGGCCTGCTGGCCCCCAAGGGCACGCCGATGGACGTGGTGAACAAGCTGCGTGACGCCGCCGTCGTGGCCCTGAAGGACCCGAAGGTCGTCAAGGCGCTGGAAGAGCAAGGCTCGGCGCCGTCGGGCAACACGCCGGAAGAGTTCGCCAAGGAAATCCAGGAGCAGTTCAACTGGGCTCAGGACGTCGTGAAGAAGCAGAACATCACGCTGAACTGATGCCGCACGGGGCGTTCCGCGCCCCGGCCGACACCACAACGGGCGCCTTCGGGCGCCCGTTGTGCGTTGCGGGCCGTGCGCCCGCTCAGGCGGGCGCTTCCAGCCCGGCCAGCCGCGCGGCGCAGGCCGCCCGCAGGCGTTCGATCAGGTCGCGGTGCAAGGCCGAAAGCGGATCCTGGTTGCGCGTCATGATGCTGATCGGCACGCGCAGGGCGGGCTCCAGGCGGCGCAGGTTCATGCCCGGCCGCAGCATCGCCTGCGCGGTGATGGCGTCCACGATGGCGTCGCCGCAGCCGGCGTCCACCAGCGCGCACGCGACGTAATGCGTCTGCACCTGGATGGCGACCTGCGGGGCCAGGCCCTGCGCATCGAGCGCCAGTTGCAGCAGCGCGCCGGACGCATCGCCGGCATCCAGCACGATCAGGGTGCCGCCCGACGCATCGCCCAGTTCGGACAGCCGCATCGGCCCCTGCGTCGCAGTGCGGCTCAGGTGCACGAGTTCCGTATGGCCCAGCCCCATGCGCGTCAGGCCCGGGTAGTCGTTGGTGTCGAACGTGATGGCCAGGTCGAGCTCGCGGGTCAGCAGTCCCTGCACCAGCTCGGCGCTGTGATGGGTATGGATGTCGAAGGTGATGCCGGGCTGCGCGTCGCGGCTGTCGCGCACCACGCCGGGCAGCAGGCCCAGCCCCAGCGCGGGTGCGCATCCCAGGCGCAGGTGGCCGTGGGGACGGTCGCGCAGATTGGCCGCCAGCCGGCGCACGCTGCTCAGGTCCTGGCTCAGCCGCGCGATCTCGGGCGTGAGGATCTCGGCCTCGCGCGTGGCGACCAGCCGGCCCTTCACGCGGTCAAAGAGCCTGAAGCCGAGCTGGCTTTCGGCGTGGGCCAACAACTTGCTGGCGGCAGGCTGGGAGATGTGCAGCGCCGCGGCGGCTTCCGTCAGGGAGCCGGTGCGGCGGATCGCTTCGAAGATCTCGATGTGGCGCAGGCGCATGGCGCAAACGGGGGCTGTGGTGTTCCGGAACCGCGATTCTATGCCGGATGCGGCCGGCGGACAGCGGCGCCCGCGCCGGCCGACGCGCGACAGCGGCGCGGCCCTTTGACTATCATGGACGCCTGCCGGACACCCGGCGATACCGGAGCCCATCATGCGCCTACGCCGCCACGCCGTCCTGCTGTTTGCCGCCGCGATAGCCGGGCTGCCGTTCGTTTCGTCGGGTTGGGCGCGCACGCCGCAAGCGGCCGAGGACCTGAACCCGGAAGCCGCCAGCGGCGTCCAGGCGCGCCAGCTCGTGCGCGCGCCCCATTTCATGATGGTGACGGCCAACCCGCTTGCCAGCCGGGCCGGTGAAGCGATGCTGCGGCGCGGCGGCAGCGCGGTCGACGCCGCCATCGCCGCCCAGCTCGTGCTGAACCTGGTGGAGCCGCAGTCGTCGGGCATCGGCGGCGGGGCGTTCATGGTGCTGTATTCGGCCCAGGACGGCCGCCTGCACACCTATGACAGCCGCGAGACCGCGCCGGCGGCCGCGCGCCCCGACCGCTTCCTGGATGCCGAAGGCAAACCGCTGCCTTTCGCGCAGGCCGTCAACAACGGCATGTCGGTGGCGGTGCCCGGCCTCTTGCGCGGGCTGGAACTGGCGCACAAAGCGCAGGGCAAGCTGCCCTGGGCCGACCTGTTCCAGCCGGCCATCGAACTGGCGGAGCAGGGCTTTGCGGTGTCGCCGCGCCTGCATGCGCTGCTGGCCGGCAACAAGGCCCTGCCGCAGCAGGCGGCGGCCGCGGCCTATTTCTATGCGCCGGACGGCGCGCCCTGGCCCGTGGGCCATGTGCTGAAGAACCCCGAATTCGCGCGCACCCTGCGCGCGGTCGCGTCGCAGGGCGCCGACGCGTTCTACCAGGGCGACATCGCGCGCGACATCGTGGCGGCCGTGCGGGGCCATGACAAGCCGGGCGACCTGAGCCTCGCGGATCTGGCGGGCTATCGCGCGAAGACGCGCGATCCGGTCTGCGGCGCCTATCGCGGCTACCAGCTCTGCGGCATGGGGCCGCCGAGCAGCGGCCCCATCGCCGTGCTGCAGATGCTGGGCGAGCTGGAACAGTTTCCGCTCAGCCGCTATGCGCCCGGCACGGCGCAGGCGGTGCATTACTTTTCCGAGGCGGGCCGGCTGGCTTTCGCCGACCGCGACTTCTACGTGGCCGACCCCGACTTCGTGCGCGTGCCGGTACGCGCGCTGCTGGACCCGGCCTATCTGCGCGCGCGCGGCGCGCTGATCCAGCCCGACCGCAGCATGAAGGTCGCGCTGCCCGGCGACCCCGAAGGCAAGCTGCTGTCGCTGGGCAAGGACGACGCGCTGGAGCTGCCGTCCACCAGCCACCTGGTGGCCGTGGATGCGCAAGGCAATGCGCTGACCATGACGACCACCATCGAAAGCGAGTTCGGCAGCAAGATCTTCGTGCGGGGCTTTCTGCTGAACAATGAGATGACCGACTTTTCGTCGTCGTTCCAGGACCCCGAAGGACGCCTGGTCGCCAACCGCATCGAGCCGGGCAAGCGCCCGCGCAGCTCGATGGCGCCCATGGTGGTGCTGCGCGACGGCAAGCCCTACATGCTGGTGGGGTCGCCGGGCGGCAGCGCCATCATCAACTACGTGGCCAAGACCCTCGTGGGCGTGCTGGACTGGAATCTGGACATCCAGTCGGCCATCGACCTGCCCAACATGGGCAGCCGCAACAAGGACACCGAACTGGAAAAAGGCACCGCGCTGGAAGCGCTGGCGCCGGAACTGGAGCGCATGGGACACCCGGTGCGCATCACCGAGTTTCCCAGCGGCATCCACGGCATCGTGATCGATGCGCAGGGTCTGGAGGGCGGCGCGGACCCGCGTCGCGAAGGGCTGGCGGTGGGGGGCTGAGACGCCCGCCTGCTGTGGCGCTTCAGCTAAGTCGCCCCAGCTAGGACGCCCCCTTCATTCCAGCGAGGACGGGTCCAGTTCCATCCGCGACTCGCGCCGCCGCGCGAACCAGGTCACGAACCACATCACGACGCCCAGCAGGAGCAGCCAGCCGGCGACCTGGTACTGGATGACGTCGCGGCCCGTCAGCGGCGTGACGAGGAACAGGCAGGCTGCCGCGCCCAGCCAGGGCACGACGCGGCTGATGGTGAAGTGGCGGTGCTTCACCTGGTCGCGGCGCAGGACCAGCACCGCGATGTTCACGAAGGCGAACACGCCCAGCAGCAAGAGCGCCGTGGTGCCGCCCAGCGCGCGGATCGCCTGGGAATCGGCCAGCGCCACCAGGATGATCAGGCCGAACGCCAGCGCGGTGGTGAACAGGATGGCGGTCCAGGGCGTCTGGTTCTTGCGGTGCACGTGGGCCAGGAAGGCAGGCAGCACGCCCTGGCGCGACATGCCGTACAACAGGCGGCTGGCCATCATCATGTTGATCAGCGCCGAGTTCGCCACGGCAAACATCGAGATGATGGGCATGATGTATTCGACCGGCAGATTGGGCGCGGCGCGCTTGACCACCAGCACCAGCGGCGTGCTGCTCTTGGCCAGTTCGCCCACCGGCACCAGGGCGACGGCGCAGATCGACACCAGCACATAGATGAGCGCCGTGATGCCCAGGCCCGTCAGCATGACCTTCGGGAAGATGCGGCTGGGGTCGTGCGTTTCCTCGGCCATGTTGACCGAGTCCTCGAAGCCCACCATGGCGAAGAACGCGAGCGCGGTGGCCGAGGTCACGGCGAGGAACACGCTCTTGTCTTCGGGCGTATCGAACGCGACGACGCGGGAAAAGTCCGCCTGCCCGCCGGAAATGGCGTAGAAGCCCAGGATGATCACCATCAGCAGGCCTGACAGTTCGATCAGCGTGAGAATGACGTTGGCGCGCACGCTCTCGGTCGCGCCGCGCAGGTTCACCACCATGATCAGCAACATGAACCCCAGCGCGCCGAGCGTGATCCAGCGCTTGTCGGCCTCGAAGCCCATGGCCACGAAGAGGTTGGCGGCAAAGGCCTGCGACGCGGTCGCGGCCGAGGTCAGGCCGGAACACATGACGGTGAAGCAGACGATGAAAGTCAGGAAATGCAGGCCGAAGGCCTTGTGCACGTAGAGCGCGGCGCCGGCGGCGCGGGGGTACTTGGTGACGAGTTCAAGATAGGACAGCGCGGTCAGCAGAGCCACCCCAAAGGCGACCAGAAACGGCAGCCAGGCCGCGCCGCCGACCTCGGCGGCCACTTGCCCCGTCAGCGCATAGACGCCGGTGCCCAGGATGTCGCCGACGATGAACAGCAGCAGCAGCTTCGGGCCCATCACCCGTTTCAGCTGCGTGTGGTCTTTTGTGTCTGGCGTGGTTTGCGTGTTTTGCGTGTCTTTCGTGGCCATAGTGTCTTTTTTCCTCTTATGTGGCTCGGGGAAGGCGTGCCTGGGCAACGCAGGGCGCTGAAAAAAGTCTAAGGCGGCAATCGGGCGGTGTCCTGAAACCAAATGTCTAAGTTGTTGGCGGCTGTGTATCGGCAGGTGCGCCCGTCGGCGCGGGCGCTTGCGAAAAAAAGCCCGGCGCAAGCCGGGCTGAGTCGCAGGCGTGGTCAGGGCTGCCCGGCCGGGGGCGCCAGCGACGGCGGCAGCTTGCGCAGGGTCGCGGGCGTGCGCGACAACTTGATGGGCGAGCCCACGCCCTTGTAGTCGCCCTGTTCCAGCACCATGCCGCGATGGGCGGTATGCGGATGCGCAAGCGCCTGCTCCACCGTCTGCACCGCGGCCGCGGGCACGCCGGCGCGCAGCAGCCGGTCCGAGAGCGCGGCGGCGTCGTGGCGGGCGAGCAGCGCCGTGAGGTCTTCGCGCAGGGCGGGGCGGTTGCGCAGGCGGTCCGCGTTGGTCGCATAGCGCGCATCCTGCGCCAGGGCGGGGGCGTCGAGCGCCTGGGCCAGCATCGCGAACTGGCGGTTGTTGCCCACCGCCAGGAAGATGGGGCCGCTCGCGGTCGGCAGCGTTTCGTAAGGCGCGATGTTCGGATGCGCGTTGCCGCTGCGCTGCGGCGCCTTGCCGCTGTAGAAATAGTTGGGCGCATGCGGATGCAGCAGCGACAGCGCGCAGTCGTACAGCGTGATGTCCAGGAACTGGCCCAGCTCGCTGCGCACGCGCTCGTTGAGCGCCAGCAGGATGGCGACCGCCGCGTTCAGGCCGGTCACCATGTCCACCACCGGCAGGCCGACCCGCGTGGCCTCGCCGTCCGCTTCGCCGTTCACGCTCATCAGGCCGCACATGGCCTGGGCGCAGGCGTCATAGCCCGGCAGGCCGCCCAGCGGGCCGTCCGAGCCGAAGCCGCTGACGCGGCAATGGATGAGCGCGGGAAAGGCCTGCTTGAGGTCCTGGTAGCCCAGGCCCCACTTCTCCAGCGTGCCGGGCTTGAAGTTTTCGACCAGCACGTCGGCGTCGGCCAGCAGATGGCGCAGCAGCTCCTGGCCGGCGGGTTGCGACAGGTCCAGCGTCATGCCGTCCTTGTTGCGGTTCACGCCGATGAAATACGAGGCCGTCTCGCCCAGAAAGGGCGGGCCCCAGCCGCGCGTTTCGTCGCCGCCGGGCGGCTCGATCTTCAGCACATCGGCGCCGTGGTCGGCCAGGATCTGGGTGCAGTAGGGACCGCCCAGCACGCGCGACAGGTCGATCACCTTGCAGCCCGCGAGGGCGCCGGCGTTGGGTAGGGTAGGGGCCATGATGTGTTCGCTTCAGTCGATGGAGACGTTGGCGCTCTTGATGAGGGCGCGCCACTTGGGGACTTCGGTGCCGATGAACGCGGACAGGCCCTGCGGCGTCTTGTCCTGCGCTTCGACGATGCCCTGCGCGCGCAGGGTCTGGCCGATGGCGGGGTCCGACAGCGCGGTCCGGAACGCCTGGTTCAGCGTGTCGACAACCTCGGCCGGCGTGTTCTTGGGGGCGACGATGCCGAAGAAGACGCTGACGTCATAGCCGGCCAGTCCCTGCTCGGACAGGGTCGGCAGGTCAGGCAGCGCGTCGGAGCGCTGCGCGCTCGCCAGCCCGATGGCGCGCAGCTTGCCGGCCTTGACGTACGGCAGCGCGGTGAGGATGTCGGTGAACGACATCGACACCTGTCCGCCCAGCAGGTCGTTCAGCGCGGGGCCGGTGCCCTTGTACGGGATGTGCATGATCTGGGTGTCGGCCATGCGGTTGAACAGGATGCCGGCCAGATGCGACGACGCGCCGTTGCCCGACGAGGCATAGCTCAGCTTGTCCGGGTTCTGGCGGGCGTAGGCGATCAGTTCCTGCAGATTGTTGGCGGGCACCGACGGGTTCACGACCAGGATGTTGGGCAGGTGGCCGATGCGGATGATGGGCGCAAAGCTGGTCTCGGGGTTGTAGCCCTGGTTCTTGTACAGGCTGACGTTGATGGCGAGCGGCCCCGAGGTGCCGAACAGGATGGTGTAGCCGTCGGGCTTGGCGGCGGCGACGTATTCGGAACCGATGTTGCCGCCCGCGCCGCTGCGGTTTTCGACGATGACGTTCTGCTTGAGCGGCTCGCGCAGCTTTTCGGCCAGGCGGCGCGCCAGCGCGTCGGTCGGGCCGCCGGGCGGGAAGGGCACGACCAGCGTGACGGGCCGCGCGGTCGGGAAGGCGTCGGCGGCTACCGCAGGCGCCGCCGTCACGGCGGCAGCGGCGGCCGCGGCGGCCAGCAGAAGGGGGGCGAAATGGCGTTTCATGGGTGTCTCCGGTGAATGACGCGCCGGCTGTGCCGCCGGCGTCGGGTGAGGGCAAAGCGGGGTGTGTGCGCTACAGCGCGTATTGCAGGATGGCCCGGCAGGCCGCGCTCTCGTCGGGGGGGATGGCGTAGGGATCGCGCGGCGCCAGGCGGTGCAGCAGCACCTGATCGGCCAGCCGCGCGCGGCTTTCCAGGCCGGCGCCGGTGGCTTCCCAGCGCAGCGCGGCCATCGAGACCGCGTGGTAGAGCAACGATGCGGCCTGGCGGGCCAGCTCCGCGTGGTCGCCCTGCGCGGCGTGTTCGGCCAGCGCATAGGTCTTTTCCAGGGCGTCGGCCTGCGCGTCGGCCAGTCCGGCCGGGCAGGGCACGCCCTCGGCGAGCAGGCGGTCGATGTGGCTGCGCAGCGCGGGCAGGGAATTTTCTTTCTTGATGGCGCGCAGCACGTCCAGCGCGACGATGTTGCTGGTGCCCTCCCAGATGGAGCCCAGATGTGCGTCGCGGACCAGCCGGGGCTCGGTCCATTCTTCGATGTAGCCGCAGCCGCCGCGCACTTCCATGGCGTCGCCGGTGACCTTGCGCGCATCGCGGCAGGCGCGGAACTTGATGAGCGGTGTCAGGATGCGGGCCAGCGCGGGGTCGGCCGCGCCCTGGTCGGCGTCGGCCAGCGCCCGCGCCGTCTGGAACATGACGCTGCGCGCCTGTTCGGCCCACACCGTCATCTTGACGAGCTGGCGCTGCATGAGCGGCATGTCGATCAGCCGCTTGCCGAAGGCGCGGCGGTGCTGCGACACGTAGACGGCCTCCGTGACGGCGCGGCGCATCAGGCCGGCGGCGCGCATGCCGTTCGATAGCCGCGAGTTGTTGATCATGTCGGCCATGTGCTTGAAGCCGCGGCCGCGCTCGCCCACCAGCCACGCCACCGCGCCTTCCAGGCGGATCTCGCCGCTGGCCATGGACCGGGTGCCCAGTTTGTCCTTCAGGCGCAGGATGCGGTAGTGGTTGTGCGTGCCGTCGGCCAGGTCGCGCGGCAGCAGAAAGAGCGACACGCCCTTCAGGCCGGGTTGCGCCTCGCTGCGCGCCAGCAACATCGCGAAACCTGCGTCGGGGTTCGAGCAGAACCACTTGTCGCCGTGGATGCGCCAGGTGCCGTCGTCCTGGGCCTGGGCCGTGACCTCGGTGGCGCTGACGTCCGAGCCCGCACCCTGTTCGGTCATGAACATCGCGCCCTGGCGCAGCGTGTCGAAATCCTGCGAGGTGACCTGCGGCAGCACGCGCTCGACCAGCGCGGGGTCGCCGAACTTGCGCAAGGTGCGCGCCAGCGAGTCGGTCATGCTGACCGGGCAGCACAGGCCGAATTCGGCCTGCACGAAGAGGTGGCTGAGCGCGTACTTGGCCGCCGCGGGCATGGGTTCGGGCCAGCCGAGCACGCCGCCGCGATGGGACAGCGCGGCCAAGCCGAATTCGCTGTAGGCCAGGCGTTCCAGTTCCACGTAGGCGGGGTGCTTGTCCACGCGCGACTCGTCCGTGCCGGCGCGGGTGCGCACCGACAGCGTGGGGGGATGCTTGTCGGCCACGGACGCCAGTTCGTCCATGAGGCCGCCCGCCAGTTCGCCCAGGCGCCGCAGGTGCGGCAGCAGATGCGCCTGCAGGTCGGCGGGCAGGTAGCGGCGGCTGAGCGCCTCGGCATACGGGTCCGCGTCGAACAGGTTCAGCCCCCGGGAGTCCGGGACGGGCGTGGTGGTGGCGGCAACGGGAAAGACGGGGGTATCCATGGCAGCATCCGGGGACGAGGGCGGGAGATGGCCTATGGTGCGGGGCTTGATTAATCTATTCAAATACTGTTTTGATGTAGATCAATCCAAAGAAAATATAGATCTGCCTAGGGAGCGATGCATGGACCTGGACCCGCGCCTGCTGCGGTATTTCATCGCCGTGGCCGAGGAACGCCATTTCAGCCGGGCGGCGGCGCGCCTGCACATTTCCCAGCCGCCGCTCAGCTATGCGATCCGCCAGCTGGAAGAAAACGTCGGCGCGCGCCTGCTGGCCCGCACCAGCCGGCACGTGGAACTGACCGATGCCGGACAGGTGCTGTACCGCGAGGCGCACATCCTGCTGCGCCAGGCCGAGGAGGTGCGCACGCTGGTGCGGCAGGTGGACGCGGGCCTGCGCGGCCGCCTGCGCATCGGCTTCGTGGGATCGATGCTGTACCGGGGCCTGCCCGCGCTGCTGAACGCCATGCGGGCGGCGCTGCCGGATGTGGAACACGTGTTGACCGAACTGAACTCGCACGACCAGATCGAGGCGGTGCGGCGCGGCGAGCAGGACCTGGGCTTCATCCACGCCAATCCGGTCCCGGACGGGGTGCAGGCGCGCGACCTGATGGCCGAGCCCTTCGTGGTCTGCCTGCCGGACGCGCATCCGCTGGCGGGGCGCGACTCGGTGGGGCTGGCGGAGCTGGCGTCGGACGATTTCGTGTTTTTCGCCCGCGCGGCCTCGCCCAGCTATTACGAGACGGTGCTGTCGATGTGCGTGTCGGCCGGCTTTACGCCGGCGATCCGGCACGAAGTGCGCCATTGGCTGAGCGTGGCGTCGCTGGTGTCGCAGGGGCTGGGGGTGTCGATCGTGCCGGCCTGCCTGTCGCGCAGCGGGCTGGCGGGCACCCGCTTCATCGCTTTCGAGCACCAGGCGCGCTCGATCAGCCAGGTGATCTGGCCTGATACGGCGCGTTCGCCCCTGCAGGAGCGCGCGGTGGCGCTGGTGGCGCAGGCGTTTCCGCCGCCGCCGAGCGCCGCCGCGGGGTGAGGATCAGCGGAACACGACGGTCTTGTTGCGGTTCAGCAGGATGCGGTGCTCGACGTGGCTGCGCACGGCGCGCGACAGCACCAGCGATTCGATGTCGCTGCCCACCTGGGTGAGGTCCTGGGCGGTCATCGTGTGATCGACGCGTTCGATGTCCTGGTCGATGATCGGGCCTTCGTCCAGGTCCGAGGTCACGTAGTGGGCGGTGGCGCCGATGATCTTCACGCCGCGTGCATGGGCCTGGTGATAGGGCCGCGCGCCCTTGAAGCTGGGCAGGAAGCTGTGGTGGATGTTGATCGCCCGGCCGGTCAGGGCGCGGCACATGTCGGCCGACAGGATCTGCATGTAGCGGGCCAGCACGACCAGGTCGATGTTCGCCTTGTCGACGATCTCCAGGACCTGCTTTTCCTGTTCCAGCTTGGTGTCGGGCGTGACCGGCAGGTAGTGGAACGGGATGCCGTAGGAGGCGGCCAGGCTGGCGTAGTCGTTGTGGTTGGAGACGATTGCCGCCACGTCGGCGTGCAGGTGGCCGCTGTGCACGCGGAACAGCAGGTCGTTCAGGCAGTGGCCCTGCTTGCTGACCATGATCAGCAGGCGCTCCTTGCGGCGCGCGTCGTGCAGCTTGAGTTCCATGCCGTAATCGGCGGACAGGGTATCCAGGCGGGCGCGCAGGTCGTCGGCGGCCACGTTGACCGGCAGGTCGAAGTGCACGCGCAGGAAGAAGCGGCCCGTCTCTTCGTCGCCGAACTGCTGCGAATCCAGGATGTTGCAACCCAGTTCGAACAACAGGCCGCTGACGCGGTAGACGATGCCGGTGCGGTCAGGGCAGGACAGGGTCAGGATGTAGTCGTTGTGCTGCATGGCGGGGATGGCTGAAAGGGAAAAAAGGAGTCGGGCGGATCAGGCGGACAGGCGCGCCAGGGTTTCTTCCGCCAGGGCCAGGCTGGAGGTCAGCCCGGGAGATTCGATGCCGAACAGGTTCACCAGGCCGGGCACGCCATGCACGGCGGGGCCGGCGATGACGAAGTCCGCGGCCGGCTCGTGCGGGCCGGAGATCTTGGGCCGGATGCCGGTGTAGCCGGGCGCCAGCGCGCCGTCGGGCAGGTCGGGCCAGTAGCTGCGGACGGCTTCGTAGAACACGTCGGCGCGGGCCGGGTCGATCGTGTAGTCCTCGGTGCCGACCCATTCGGTGTCGGGGCCGAACTTGGCCTGGCCGCCCATGTCCAGCGTCAGGTGCACGCCCAGGCCGGCGTGCTGCGGCACGGGGTAGATCAGGTGCGAGAACGGCGCGCGGCCGGACAGCGTGAAATAGCTGCCCTTGCACAGGTAATCGGTGGGGATGGTGTCCGCCGGCACGCCGTCGATGCGGCGTGCCAGCGCCGGCGCCTGCAGGCCGGCCGCGTTGATCAGCACGTTGCAGGTCAGGGTCATGGCTTCTTCGCCGCCGAATTGCAGGTCGAACCCGCCTTCGGGGCGCATCCGGCCCGACACCAGCGGGGTGTGGAACACGCATTGGGCGCCCGCGTTTTCGGCCTCGCCCTGGAACGAGAGCATCAGCGCGTGGCTGTCCACGATGCCGGTGGACGGCGACACCAGCGCGGCGGTGCATTGCAGCGCGGGCTCCAGACGCATGGCCTCCGCGCCCGAGATGTACTGCAGGTCGTCCACGCCGTTGGCGCGCGCACGCTGCGCGATGCCTTCGAGCTGCGTCGCCTGTTCCGGGCTGGTCGCCACGATGAGCTTGCCCAGACGCTTGTGCGGCACGCCCCGTTCGGCGCAATACGCATACAGCAGGTGCTTGCCGCGCACGCAAAGGCGCGCCTTCAGGCTGCCGGCGGGGTAATAGATGCCGGCGTGGATGACTTCGGAATTGCGCGAGCTGGTGCCGGTGCCGATGGCCTCGGTGGCCTCGGCCACCAGCACTTCGCGGCCCGACTGGGCCAGCGCGCGGGCGATCGCCAGGCCCACTACGCCGGCGCCGATGACGACGCAATCGATGTCGACGCTCATGAGGCGGCCTTTCCGGAACGGGCGCCGGCCGGCGTCAGGTCGAATCCGCCGGCGTGAAAGACCAGCGGCGGCTCGCCGCTATGTCCGCAACGTTCGACTTCTCCCACCATGATGACGTGATCTCCTTCGACATAGCGGCTGCGGTTGCGGCATTCGAACCAGGCGGCGCAATGGCCGTCCAGCATGGGCGTGCCGCCCGGCGCGTGGTGCACTGCCAGCCCCGCAAAGCGGTCCGGCGTCTTGCCCGTCGCGAAGCGGCGCGCCAGCGCGATCTGATCCGCGCTCAGCACATTGACGACGTAGCGCTCGCACTGTTCGAAGGCCGCCAGCGACGACGAGCCCAGCGACAGGCTCCACAGCACCAGCGGCGGATTCAGCGATACCGAATTGAACGAGCTGACGGTCAGTCCGATGGGCGCGCCATCCGGGCCGGCGGTCGTCACGACCGTCACGCCGGTGGCGTAGCGGCCCAGTGCGGTGCGAAAGAAGGCGGAGTCGAAATCAGGGGAGGAGGCGGACATGCAATAGACGGTTCGGTCGGGCGCCCTCAGGTGGCGCGCCCGGCGTAGGGGCGCCCCGCATGAGGGCGCCCGGTATCAGGGCGACAGGCGTTCGATCTTCCAGGCCGCGCCGTCCGCGACGTAGCGCAGGCGGTCGTGCAGGCGGGACGGGCGGCCCTGCCAGAATTCGAAGGCGGTGGGCTTGAGGCGATATCCGCCCCAGTGCGGCGGACGCGGCGGTTGTTCGCCGAAGCGCTCGCGGA
This sequence comes from Achromobacter sp. NFACC18-2, assembly GCF_900108985.1. Taxonomy (NCBI): domain Bacteria; kingdom Pseudomonadati; phylum Pseudomonadota; class Betaproteobacteria; order Burkholderiales; family Alcaligenaceae; genus Achromobacter; species Achromobacter sp. NFACC18-2. Next base: position 42,479 of record NZ_FNYM01000016.1, read on the forward strand.
ATTCCTTTTCGCGGGCTTCCAGTTCTTCGCGGGTGATGGGCTGGCTCTGGCGCGAAGCCCAGGCGCCGATGCGCGAACCGGCCGGGCGGCTGTTGTAGTAGGCATCGGACTCTTCGGCCGCCACCTTTTCCACCACGCCCTCGATGCGGACCTGGCGCTCCAGCGGCTGCCAGAAGAAGAGCAGGCTGGCGCGCGGTTCGGCCAGGAGGTCCAGGCCCTTGCGCGATTCGTAATTGGTGAAGAACGTGAAGCCCTGTTCGTCAAAGCCCTTGATGAGGACGATGCGGGCGCTGGGCTGACCGCTGGCGTCCACGGTGGCCAGGGTCATGGCGTTGGGTTCCGGCACCTTGGAGGCCAGGGCCTCGTCGAACCAGCGGGCGAATTGCTCGAACGGAGAGGCGGCTGCCTGGCTTTCCAGCAGCACGTTCTTTTCATAGCTTTGACGCAGATCTGAGACGGACATGGTCTTGGGGGTTCAGCGTTGATAACAGGGAGTTTATACCGCTTGGGAGACCGGCTCCCCATTGACCCCGCGCAGGCCCCGGGCAAGTTCGCCGCGGCCGGCCGCCGCCGCGGCGTCAGGCGCCTTCGGGCAGGGAATGGCCGTCCACTTCAAGACGGCGGGCGATGGCATCCAGCCGGGCGTCGTGGATCCCGGCGGCGCGCAGGGCCTGGGCGGTCTGCACCACGTAGTCGGTGCAGGGGCCGTAGCGCCCCGCGGCGCGCCGCACGATAGCCAGCAGTTCCGGTTCGGGCAGGGCCCGGATATAGGCCGGGTTGCTGCGGTTCATGATGAAGACCAGCGCGCGGATGATGCCCTCGTCGGTCGTGCAGCGGATCCAGCGGGGCAGATAGGCGCCGGTGGACATCTCGCGCTCCCAGAGCGCGGGAAAATAATTGGGGACCTGGTCCCCGGCCAGCCGGTAGACGACGCCGCGGCAGGAGCCGCCGCGGTCCAGTCCGAACACGAGGCCGGGACATTCGGGCGTGCCGCGGTTGACCCGCGACCACAGGCAGAGCGCCCGGTGATGGCCGCGCAGGGTGGCCAGCCGGCGTTCCATGAAATCGAAATCGGGACGCCAGATGAGCGATCCGTACCCGAATACCCAGACGTCCTCGCCCTCCTGCCAGTGCCGCAGCGCATCCTCGAGCGAGGCTTGCCGCTCCTCCGGGGTCCAGAGGCGAAAGGGCAGGGAGGCGCCGGAGAGATCCGAGGCGGGTGGGGATGACGCTTTGTTCACGACTACGTTTTCCGTTCAGGCTCGTGCGGAGGATTGCGATTGGCCCAGCCCCCGGCCATCAATGCCACGGAATAGGCCCAGAAAAGCGGGGCAACGCCAATTACCGCACCCAGCGCGCCGAAGGTCAACGGCAGCGACACCTGCGAACCGTTGATCAGGGCCATCCGCAGGCCCACGGCCTCGGCCGCCCGGCCCGGCGGCGAATGCTGGTGCAGCAAGGCCAGCATGCTGGGCTGGCAACAGCCCAGCGCCAGGCCTAGGATGAAGGACAGCACGATCAGGACGGTAACGTCGGTGAACAGCGGGTAAAACATGAAGTCGATGGCGGCCGTGGCCATGGCCACGCGCACCAGCGTCCATGAGCGGACGCGGCGCTGGATCAAGGGGAGAACCAGGCGGATGACGAAAGTTGCCGCCGCGAAGGACGCCAGGATGACGCCGATGGTGGTGGCCGACAGGCCGATCGCCACGCCGAAGATGGGCACGACGAACAAATGGGTGTCCCAGGCGCCGGACAGAATGGTGTTCACCATGAGGATGCGGCGCAGGGCGGGGACGGCCAGCAGTTCGGTGACGCGGCGGCGCTGGGCCTCGCGCACGACGGTGATCGCGGCGTCCACGGCCTTCAATTGGTGACGGAGCGCATACAGTCCGCCGGCCGACAGCAGGGGCCCGAGGGCCAGGATGCCGAACGCCGTGCGGGTGCCCAGGTGGTCGATCGCCAGCCCCGCGATGAGCGGGCCGGAGAAACCGGAGCCCGCCAGCGCCAGCGACATGAACGAGAAATTGCGCAGGCGCTGTTCGGGTTCGGCATGGCCCAGCAGGTCCTGCGTGGCGACCTGGTGCAGCATGAACCCGATGCCGATGCAGCACGAGGCGACCAGCAGCGCAGCCTGGGTCTGCGAGATGAAGGGAAGTAAGGTGCCGAAGGCGACCAAAGCCGTGCCGATCACCAGGGGGCGCACGATGCCGACCCGATCGACCCAACGCCCCGCGCGCACCGAAAACAGCATCGGCAGCACCGCGAACACGGCGACCAGGGTGCCGACCTTGAATGTGGACAGCCCCATCTGCAGCGCGGTCAGGGAAACGGTGATCCGTCCCCCGGTAAGCGCCACGTGATTCATCATGGCCAGCAGGCACAACAGCACCGCCCCGGAAAATTCTGGGGAACTGGATGGCGCGGAGGGGGATCTGTTGGAGGTAGACACGGCTTAACTGCAGCCATTCTGTTCGTAACATCCGCCTATGTCGAGGCGAGGATTTTTTGCGCCGCCGCAATTGGGGGCGGGTCACGGCGGGGAGTTAGCGGTCATCTAGCCGCCAAGTCGTGTTCTTATTCATACAGATGACAGCACGTTCACGGCAGGTGCGGTAAAAAGGGTTCCGTCTTTGCGCCGCACTCGTTGTATCGTTCTCGCAACGGAACAATCATGGCGGGTGTCATTCGCCAGCATCACCGGCGCCGTTCTCGGCGCCAGCCGTCCCTCTTATCCAGTTCAATGAAAAAGTCCCGCAGCAAGCTCAAGCGCTATGGCCTGATCGCCGTCATCCTCCTGCTTCTCGTGTTCGCCGCCCGGGCCGCGTTCTTCTCCGCGCCGCCGCCGCCGACCTTCGCGGTGGCCGAGGTCACCCGCGCCGACCTGGAAGACAGCGTCCTGGCCAGCGGCACCATCGACGCCATCGAACGGGTCAGCGTCGGCGCCCAGGCCACGGGCCAGTTGAAGTCCTTGAAGGTGGAGCTGGGCGACCGGGTCAAGAAGGGCCAGCTCGTGGCCGAGATCGACGACCTGACCCAGCAGAACGAGCTGCGCAACGCCGAGGCCGCGCTGCAGACGCGACGCGCCGAGCGCGCCGCCAAGGTTGCGATGCTGAAACAGGCCGAGCTCGCCTTCAAGCGGCAGCGCCAGATGCTGGCGGCCGATGCCAGCTCGCGCGAGGCCTACGAATCCGCCGAGGCCACGCTGGGCGTGACCCGCGCCGAGATCGCCTCGCTGGACGCGCAGATCGCCCAGGCGGAAATCCAGGTCGACACCGCCCAGGTCAACCTGGGCTATACGCGTATCGTCTCGCCGATCGACGGCATGGTGGTGGCGGTGGTGACCAAGGAAGGCCAGACGGTGAACTCGATCCAGAGCGCGCCGACCATCATCAAGGTGGCGCAGGTGGACACCATGACGATCAAGGCGCAGATTTCCGAGGCCGACGTGACCCGGGTCAAGCCGGGCCTGCCGGTCTATTTCACCATCCTGGGTGAGCCCGACGAGCGCTACCGGGCGACGCTGCGCGCGGTGGAACCGGCGCCGGATTCCATCCAGAAGGACGATGCGACCTCGTCGCTGACGTCGTCCACCAGCACGTCGACCAGCGCGGCGGTTTATTACAACGGCCTGTTCGACGTGCCCAACCCGGACGAGAAGCTGCGCATTTCGATGACGGCGCAGGTGTTCATCGTGCTGGGCGAGGCCAAGAATGCCGTGGTGGTGCCCGCCTCGGCGCTGGGCAAGCGCGGCGAGGACGGGCGCTATGCGGTGCGGGTGGTGCTGGACGGCAACAAGACCGAGACGCGGCAGGTCCGCATCGGCATGAACAACAATGTGCAGGCGCAGGTGCTGGAAGGCCTGGAGGTGGGCGAACGCGTCGTGTCGGCGGATTCTGCCCCGGCGGCCGGCGCGCAGCCGGGGGCCTGACATGGCCGGCCCGTTGATCTCCCTGTCCGGGGTGCGCCGCGAGTTCCCCGCGGGCGACCAGACGATTGCCGTCCTGAAGGACATCAACCTCACGATCGAAGCCGGCGAGATGGTCGCCATCGTGGGCGCGTCCGGCTCGGGCAAGTCCACGCTGATGAACATCCTGGGCTGCCTGGACCGCCCCACGGTCGGCGACTACAAGGTCGATGGCCGCAGCACCGGCGAGCTGGATCCGGACGAGTTGGCCGAGCTGCGCCGGGAGCACTTCGGCTTCATTTTCCAGCGATACCACCTGCTGGCCGACCTGAGCGCGCAGGGCAACGTGGAGGTGCCGGCAGTCTATGCGGGCAAGCGCCGCGAGGCCCGGCTGGAGCGCGCCTCGGCCCTGCTGGCGCGGCTTGGCCTGGCCGACCGGTCCGGGCACCGGCCCGGCCAGCTCTCCGGGGGCCAGCAGCAGCGTGTGAGCATCGCGCGGGCGCTGATGAACGGCGGGGACATCATCCTGGCCGACGAGCCCACCGGCGCGCTGGACACGCATACCGGGCAGGAGGTGCTGCGCATCCTGGAGGAGCTGAACGCGGCCGGGCACACCATCATCATCGTCACGCACGACATGAATGTGGCGCGCCATGCCCAGCGCATCATCGAGATCAGCGACGGCGAGATCGTCGCCGACAAGCGCAATCCGGAAGCGCCGCGGCACCAGGCCGCGCGGGACGAGGCGCCGGCGCTGGCCCAGCGGCCGGCCTGGCAGGCCTATCTGGACCGTTGCGGCGAGGCGCTGCGCATGGCGCTGCTGGCCATGAACGCGCACCGGCTGCGCACGTCGCTGACGATGCTGGGCATCATCATCGGCATCGCCGCCGTGGTGTCGGTGGTGGCGCTGGGCGAGGGCTCGCGGCGCAAGATCCTGGAGGACATCAGCGCGATCGGCACCAATACGGTGGAGGTCTTTCCGGGCAAGGATTTCGGCGATGAGAAGGCGGTCAATATCCGCACCCTGGTGCCGGCCGACGCGGATGCGCTGGCGCGCGAGTCCTATGTGGACAGCGTGACGCCGGAGGTGGCGACCAGCAATACGCTGCGCTATCGCAATGTGTCGGTGAACGGATCGATCCAGGGGGTGGGGGAACAGTATTTCCGCGTGCGTGCGATCAAGCTGGCGGAAGGCAAATTCTTTGACGAGACCAGCGTGGCCCGCCGCGCGCAGGAGGTGGTGATCGACGAGGGCACGCGCCGCAAGCTGTTCGGCTCGCACACCGAACCCATCGGGCAGGTGGTGTTCCTGGGTTCGATGCCGGCGCGCGTGATCGGGGTGACGCAGAAGAAAGACACGGTCTTTGGCAACAATGATTCGCTGAACGTGTGGATTCCCTATACGACGGCGCTGTCGCGCGTGCTGGGCCAGCAGCACCTCAAGAGCATCACGGTGCGGGTCAGCGACGCCACGCCGCCCGCGGCGGCGGAGCAGGCGATCGTGCGCGTGCTGACGCGGCGCCACGTGGTGAAGGACTTTTTTGTGTTCAACACGGACGCGGTGCGCAAGACGATCGAGCGCACGACGGCCACGATGACGCTGCTGGTTTCGCTGATCGCGCTGATTTCGCTGATGGTGGGCGGCATCGGGGTGATGAACATCATGCTGGTGTCGGTGACCGAGCGCACGCGCGAGATCGGGGTGCGCATGGCGGTGGGCGCGCGCCGCAGCGACATCATGCAGCAGTTTCTGATCGAGGCGGTGCTGGTGTGCCTGATCGGGGGCGCGGTGGGCATTCTGTTGTCGCTGGGCCTGGGGGTGCTGGTGAGCAAGGCGACGGGCGGCTCGTTCCAGATGATCTATTCCACGGCATCGATGGTGGCGGCGTTTACGTGCTCGACGCTGATCGGTGTGATTTTTGGCTATCTGCCGGCGCGCAATGCGGCGCGCCTGGATCCCGTCGAGGCGCTGGCCCGGGAATGAGGACGATGAAAGCAGTTTTCCCTATGTGCAAACCGGCCGTTCTGGCGCTGCTGCTGGCGCTGGGCGGTTGCGGCGGTCTGCTGCGCACGGATTATGAGCCGCCGGCCGCGAATGTGCCGGCGGCCTGGACCCATGCCGGCGCGGACCCGGACACGGGCGCGCAGGCGATGTTGTTCGAAGGGGGCGCGTGGTGGCGCAATTTCAATGACCCGGTGCTCAATGGGCTGGTCGAGACGGCGCTGGCGCGCAATAACGACCTGGCGGCCGCGGCGATCCGCGTGCGACGGGCCCAGTATCAGGCGGGGCTGGCCGATGACCAGCTGATGCCGCAGTTCGGCGGCGACGCGAATGTTTCGCGCATCCGCAATCTTTATGGCGATCGCGCCATTACGCGCGCGAATTCGGCGGAGCTGACGGTCAGCTACCAGGTGGACCTGTGGGGCAAGCTGGCGCGCCAGCGGGATGCGGCGCAGTGGGAGGCGCTGGCGACGGAGCAGGACCGGCAGAGCGCCGCGCTGTCGCTGGTGGGGACGACGGCGACGCTGTATTGGCAGACGGCGTTCATCAATCAGCGCATTGCGAGCAGTGAGGAAAGCATTGCCTATGCGCGCCGCACGCAGGAGCTGGTGCGGGCGCAGTATGCGGCGGGCGGGGCGTCGGCGCTGGAGCTGGCGGAGGCCGAGCAGACGGTGGCGAGCCAGCAGGCGGCGCATGCGCTGCTGGTGCAGCAGCGCGTGGAGTATACGAATGCGCTGGCGATTCTTTTCGACGGTCCGCCGGACCGGATTATGGCCGATCCGGCCCGCCTGCCGTCCAGCGCGTTGCCGCAGGCCCGCGCGGGCGTGCCGGCGGAGCTGCTGGGGCGGCGGCCGGACCTACGCGCGGCGGAGCTGCGGCTGCGGGAGTCGCTGGCGACGGTGGATGCGACGCGCGCAAGCTTTTATCCGCCGGTGACGCTGACCGGGGCGCTGGGCAGTTCGAGCCCGACGCTGTCGGAGGTGCTGCAAAATCCCATTGCGACGTTGGGGGCGGGGCTGACGCTGCCGTTTCTGCAATGGAACCAGATGCAGCTCAACATCAAGATCTCCAAGGCGGATTACGAGGAGCGGGTGGTGAGCTTCCGGCAGTCGCTGTATCAGGCGATGGCGGATGTGGAGAATGCGCTGTCGAACCGCACGCAGTTGGCGCGGCGGGCCGAGCAGCTGGACCTGTCTTTGCGGTCGGCGCGCGAGGCGGAGCGGTTGTACGAGGTTCGATACCGGGCGGGGGCCGTGCCGTTGCGGGATTGGCTGGATGCGCAGGAACGGCGCAGGACGGCGGAAGTTGCCAGCGACGAGAACATGTTGAACCGGTTGGTGAATCAGGTGACGGTTTATCAGGCGCTTGGCGGGGATGATGTGGATGTCGCGGCTTCGGGGGATGTGAGTTCTTAGGGCGTATGGTGCGGCGGGCGGCTTTGGTTGCTTGAGGGTAGGTTCTATTTTCTATTGACGCCCGGCGCGGCGCGGGCCTGGGGCGGGCGGGGCTCCGGTTGCGGTCCGGAGCCTTCGCTCCGGACTGCCCCGCGCTCATCCTCGTTGCCGCCTCCGGCGGCTGCCTTCGGATTCCGCCGGGCGCACCTAAACGCCCCGCCCACCCCAGGCCCGCGCCACACCGGGCTCGGGCGGCTGGATCTTGCCGGGCGCTGGGACGGGTGGGGTTCTTGAGGTTCTTGCGGGCGCCGGGTGGGCTTTGGAGCGTCTTGCGGGGCCCGCCCCCGGCCGGCCGCGCGGGCGGCCTTGGGGGGCTTACGCGGTGTCTGGCGTCGTGGCGGTGACGCTTCGCGTGTGGGCTGCGCAGGGGGGGCGGGCGTTTAGGTTGTCACGATCACGTCCGGCGTGCCTGACGCCACCTTCAGCACGGTTTGCGATGCGACGACGGGCGCCGCTGGGGCTTGCGTGCCGTCGAGCGGCTTGAGCTTGTTGAAGACGCAGCGCAGTTCGGTCTCGGTCAACGTCACGACGGCGTAGCCCTGTGCGTCGGTGTCGATGTGGCGCATCCAGTTTGCGTTGAACTGCCGCAGCGTGTCGTTGAACGCGTTCTGGATCTTGCCCGCCGTCTCGCCGTAGATCAGCGGCTTGGCGGCCGCGAAGCTTGGGTCGGTGTCGACGACATTCTTGAAGTAGCTGAAGAAGGAGTTGCTGGAGATGCCGGCTGTCACCAGGTCCACCATCACGGGCTGGGGGGTGGCGGCGTCGTAGTCGTCCATCACGGGGCCGGCGAAGAAGGCGTGGATGTCGCCCGTCAGCGCGACGAGGTTGCGCACGCCGGTGTCGCGCACGAAGGCCATGAGGTGCTTGCGCTCGGCGTTGTAGCCGTCCCATTGGTCGGCGTTCAGCAGGTATTCGTTCAGCAGCAGCGACGGCGGCAACTGGGCGTCCAGCAGGGGTTTGATCTGTGCGGCGAAGGCGGCGGGGGGAATGCCGGCCTGTATGTCCAGCAGGCCCGACAGCATGGGATACGCCGTGACGGGTTTGCCGCTGGTGTGGTCGGCGGCCGTGAGGTCCTGCGCCAGCGCGGCGGCCATGGCCGTGACCAGGGGGGCCAGCGCGGATTGCGCGGCGGCCAGGCCCTGGGCCAGCAGGCCGGAGACGGCCTGGGTGCCGTTGAACTGCATGCGCAGCAGCGAGACTTCATTTCCCCAGAGGTTCCATGACGTGGTGCTGGCGCCCAGTTGGGCCTTCCACCAGTCGCGCTGGGTGTCGCCCAGGATCGAGACGGGCGTCAACTGGCCGCCGGCGTTGGTCATTTTCAAGGTCTCGACTTGCGACAGCAGGCTTTTGGGCACGAAGTAGCGGCTGCCGATTTCGCTTCCCACTTGTTGTTCGGGAATGACGTGGTCGGTTCGGTACAGGCGTTCGTCCGTCATGAGCAGGGTGGCGAGGCTGCCGAAGCGGAAGGCGCGATAGATCTGGATGTTCTGGAATGACGGGTTGGTCAGGTCCAGCGACACATCGGCCGGCATGAATTCGAACCAGGCCTGGCTGGCGCCGCGGCGGCGCGATGTGATGGGCGTTTCGTCGTCGGCGACGCCGTAGGTCTGGTGGTCCTGCCAGCAGTCGTCCGAGAATTCGTGGTCGTCCCAGATGGCGATGACGGGGAATCGCGCGTGCAGGGCTTGCAGCCGGGGGTCGGAGCGGTAGCTGCGGTACAGGCTGCGGTAGTCGGCGAGGGTGGTGGCGTAGATGGCGCCGTCGGCCCGCGCGGTGCCGTCGGGTAGCGACAGCGGCGCGTGGGCGCCTTCCACGCCGCCGGTCTGGAAGCCCGCCTTGACGGTTTCGTAGATGTAATCGCCCAGGTGCACCACGAAATCCAGGTCCTGTGCGGCGAGGTCGTCGAAGGCCGCCCAGTGGTTCACGCTCCAGTCCTGGCACGAAATGAAGGCGAACTTCAGTTGCAACACGGCGGCGTTCTCGGCGGGCGCGGTGCGCGTCCGGCCGATGGGGCTGGTGCTGCCGCCGGCCACGAAGCGGTAGTAGTAGTTGCTTGCCGGGTCCAGGCCCGTGACTTTGTGGCGCACGGTGTGGTCCCAATCCGGTTCGGCGCTGATCGAGGCGTCGACCAGGAGTTGGGTGAAGGATGCGTCGCGGGCCAGTTGCACGCGCACGGGCACGGCCGCGCCATCGTCTCCCAGCACCCGCGTCCACAGGATGATGCTGTCGGGCCGCGGGTCGCCGGAGGCGACGCCTTGCGGGTACTGGAAGCGTGCCGGGGCGCCGCCGCCCTCGTTGCCGCCGTCGCCACCGCCATTGTCGTCATCGTCGTCGTTGCTGCCGTTACAGCCGGCCAGGCCGGCGGTGGCGGCGGAGACGGTCAGGAAGCTGCCCCATTTAAGGAATTTTCTGCGGTCCATGGTGATTACTACGCCCTGTCGGACGATGCCGGCGCGCGGCACCTGATTGGTGGGGAGCGGGCGTGAGGACGGTTCGCGCCGTCGCCAGCCCGCGGCGGCGTATTACCCCATCCGGGCGTTACGTGGGAGTGACAGGATGCGGCGCACGCGATCGGAAGCCCGGCGGATCGCGGCGCCGGTGGAATGTCGCGTATATCGCCAGGCGGGCAGGGTCCGCGCCTGCAATAAAATCCCGTTCATGAACTCGCCCGAACCGCTTCCTGAACCCGCCGACCTCGACCGGCGCTTCGGCGCCCTTTCGCGCCTGTACGGTCCCGAGGCGCCCGCCCGCATCCGCAATGCCCACGTGGCCGTCGCCGGTCTGGGGGGCGTGGGCTCGTGGACCGTCGAGGCGCTGGCGCGCTGCGGTGTTGGGGCGTTGACGCTGATCGACCTGGATCACATTGCCGAATCCAACGTCAACCGGCAGATCCACGCGCTGACGTCCACCCTGGGGCAGTCGAAGGTGGATGCGATGGCCGAGCGGGTGCTGGCCATCAATCCGGAATGCCGGATCACGCGGGTGGATGATTTCGTGTCGCCCGAGAATGTGGGCGACGTGCTGCCGGGGCCGTATACCGTCATCATCGACTGCACCGATCAGGCCGCCGCCAAGATTGCGATGATCCTGCATGCGCGCACGCTGGGCGTGCCGATGCTGTTGTGCGGCGGGGCGGGGGGAAAGACGGATCCGCTGGCCCTGCGGGCGGGGGATCTGTCCGGGGCGGTCAATGATGCGCTGCTTGCCAAGCTGCGCAACAAGCTGCGGCGCGAACACGGGTTTCCGCGGGCGTCCAACAAGAATGGCAAGGCGCTCAAGCGCGTGCCCAAGATGGGCGTGCATGCCTTGTGGTTCGACCAGCCGGCGATCCTGCCCGACGCGTGGACCCGGCCGTTCGAGGGCGAGGACGACATGGGGGCGTCGGGGCTGACGCTGGCGCCGCAGGGGCTGTCGTGCGCGGGCTATGGGTCGGTGGTTACCGTGACCGCCGCCATGGGCATGGCGGCGGCCAACGAGGCGTTGCGCCTGGCGGTCTGAAGGCGGCCAGGCGCGCGCCCTTACATCGCCACGAACACGACGCCGTCCTCGATGCGGACGGGGTAGGTCGCGATGTTGTCGCGCAGCGGCGAGCACAGGGCGCGGCCGTCGCGCACGTCGAAGCGGCCCTGGTGCAGCGGGCATTCGATTTCGTGGCCTGTCAAAAAGCCATCGCACAGCCTGGCGTTGCCGTGCGTACAGAGGTTGTCGGTGGCGTAGACCTCGCCGTCCACGCCGTACAGCGCGATCTCGCGCCCGCCGGCCTGCACGGCGATGACGTCATCTTCGGGGACGTCGTCGCGTCCGATGGCCTTGATCCATTGCACAGTCATTGCGTCGTCTCCTGGTTCAGATGGGGTAGATCAGCGAGTTCGGAATCAGTTCGCTGTCGAAGATGCACAGCCGCGACTGGAATTTCAGGCCGTCCGGCGTCTGGCGGATCACGTCCAGGTAGCGCCCCACGTTGAAGACGGTGGTGAGCTGGCTGGGTTTGGTGCGGAATACGGCGTAGTTGGCCTCGGCTTCGATGCGCCCGTCCTGCACCAGGAGCACGCGCGGCGCGCCCACGACGTGGCGCTGGTAGTAGGGGTCGTGGAAGATCGTTTCGGTGGCGCCGTAGATGCGGTCCTTGAGCATGCCGCGGCTTTCGAATGCCATGGTCGCGAGGGGAAAGCCGCGTTCGTAGTTCTCGCGCGGCAGCACTTTGTAGATGCAGTCCTCCACGAAGAAGTCCGGCCACTTTTCCCATTCGCCGGCGTCCAGGGCGGCGGCATAGTCGCTGTACAGGCGGGACAGCTGGTAATAGAGCGGAAAGTCCAGCATGTCAGGCCTCCATCACGCGGCGCCAGTACGCGTACATGCCGCGTATCAGCGTTTCGGTGACCATGTGGTCGGTGTTCTCGGCGGTCTTGCCGCCCAGTTCCGCGACGCTGCGGTGCCACGGTTTCTGTTCGAAGCCGGATTGCGAAAACTCGATGACTTCGCCGTCGTCGGCCGACACGAAGCCCGCGGGGCCGAACAGGTTGGCCTGGCGCAGGCGGCGCTGCGTCATTTCGGGGGTGTCGTCCGCAAAACCGAAATGGGTCCAGACAAAGTCGAAGGCGTCGTGGCCCACGGGCTGGATGTGGCGGGTGGACAGGGAATTGACCTGCTGCTGGATGATGACGCTGGGAAACAGGGTCATCAGCACCGCGGTCGGGCCGTTCCACCAGGGCTCCGGCACGATGTCGAGGAAGCGGTCGTCGTGCAGCGACATCTGTTCCTTGAAGCTGGACACGCCGCTGGTGACGGTGCTTTTGCCGCCCTGGCCGCGCGTGGAGATCATGGCGGCGTGGCGGAAATGCCGGTCCATCTTCAGTTCGGACCGGTTGTCCGCGCGCCACAGCCCGAAGGTCACGAACCAGGTGTGCAACAGGCCGGGGTGGTAGGGGTCCTTGATGTTCTCCTGCATCAGCTTCCAGTTGCCCGGAATGCGCTGGCGGCTGTAGCCGTGGATCACCAGCTGGCGGCCGTCGAAGACGCGGTCGAAGTAGTGCAGGATGTCCGGGCCCAGGTAGTCTTCCAGCGGCTCGACGTCGTGGTCGAAGGAGGCGAAGACCACGCCGTTGCGGCAGGCCACCGCCAGCTTGGTGAGTCCGTGCTCCTCGGGCTTGAAGTCGGGCGGCATGCCGCCGTTCACCTTGCCGTCCTGCTTGACGCCGCGGCGGAAGGGCACGCCGATCAGGTTGCCCTGCAGGTCGTAGTTCCACTGGTGATAGGGGCAGACGAATTCGCTGCGGTTGCCGGCGCGCTCGCGGCAGAACTGCACGCCGCGATGGGCGCAGACGTTCTCCACGACGCGGACCTGGCCGTCGTTGTCGCGCAGCAGGATGACGGACCGCTCGCCCACCACCGTGCGCTTGAAGTCGCCGGGCTGGGGGATTTCGGCCTCCAGGCCCACGTAGCTCCAGTGGCCCCGGTAGAAAAAGCGCTCCAGCTCCCGCTGGTGCAGCGCGGCGTCGGTATAGACGCCGAAGGGGATGCGATGGGAGCCGTCGCCCTGCCAGGGCGGGACGATATGGATGGGATGCTCGGGGGCGTTCATGGACGGCCCCTTTTACAGGGCGTGGCGATGCGTTGCGGGCAGGCGCGCATGGTGTGTCTCCATTTTCCATCGGGCCGCGTGGCGGCCGGGCAGAGCCTTGCGCGACATGGGCGCAGGCGTTTGTCGCATCATCGGGCAGCGCATCAAATTAATAAATAGAATCTGGCTAATTACATAAATCACCAGAATCAATATTGGTGCCGGTGGAGACAAGCGCATGAACCTGAAAGACGTGGATCTGAATCTGCTCGTCGTCTTCAATGAGTTGCACAAGCATCGACGGGTGTCGGCGGCCGCCGAAAGCCTGGGCATCTCGCAGCCCGGGGTCAGCAACGCGCTGGGCCGGCTGCGCAAGCTGCTGGGCGACGAGCTGTTCCTGCGGACCTCGCGCGGGATGGTGCCCACGCCGTATGCCGAGAGCCTGGCCCCGCCCATCGCCGATGCGCTCGGCGCGCTGCACGGCACGCTGAATGCGCGCGTGGCGTTCGACCCGGCGCGCAGCGAACGCGCTTTCGTGATCGGCGTGAACGACGTGGGCGAGACCTACTTCCTGCCCCGGTTGATGCGGGCGCTGGACCAGGTGGCGCCCGGCGTCACCATCCGCACCGTACGCACGACCTCGATCGACGTGCGCGATGAAATGGAACGCGGCCGCATGGATCTGGCCATGGGCTTCCTGCCGGGGCTCAAGGGCGGCTTCTTCCAGCGCCGGCTGTTCCGCCAACCCTACGTCTGCATCTTCCGCCAGGACCATCCGCTGGCGCGCTCCGGCGTGTCGGCCCGCCAGTTCCGGGCGGCCGAGCACGTGGCCATCGTGTCCGAGGGCACGGGCCATGGGGTGGTGGACGAAGTGATCGAACGCGCCGGCATCCGCCGCCGCCTGCGGCTGACGGTGCCGCATTTCATGGCGGTGGGGCCGGTGCTGCAGGCCACCGACATGATCGCGGTGGTGCCGCAGCGCTTTGCCGACTGCGCCTGCGGGCCGTTCGGGCTGGCGGCGGCGCCCTGTCCGGTAAAGATCCCGGAATCCGTGATCAACGTGTTCTGGCACGCCCGGAATCATCGCGAGGCCGCGAACCAGTGGCTGCGCCAGGTCGTCGTGGACGTGTTTGCGGAGTGAGGCGTGCGCAGCGGGCGCGTGCAGCGGCGCGTGCAACAGGCGTCCTGCAATCCCGCCCTAAGCTTCCCGGAACGTCACCGTGAACCACCCGCGCAGCGCATTCGACAGCCGGATCTCGTCGGCGGCGTGCAGGTCCGCCAGCGTCAGCACGCGTTCCTTGGCCTTGCCGGCTTCCAGCAGATGCGCGCGCTGCACGCCCGGCAGGCAGCCGCTGTCCACGGGCGGGGTGTACCAGGCGTCGCCCAGGCGCAGATAGATGTTGCTGCGGCTGCCTTCGCAGAGTTCGCCGCGTTCGTTCAGGTAGACCAGGTCGAAGATGTGCGGATGCGCGGGCAGCCATTCGATGGTCTTGGTGTACCAGGGCCGATGCGTGGTCTTGTAGCGCAGCAGCGGCTCCGATGACCGCAGCGCCTCGGGCGCGAGCATGATTTCCTGATGCGCGGGCAGCGGGGGGAGGACGGCGGTCTGGATGTGGCGGCTGCCGTCGCGCGCGACCAGCAGGCGCAGGCGGTGCGGACCGGGCGTGCCCAGGGCCGTCACCGCGACCAGGATGTCGCCTTCGACGTCGCGTCCGCCCCAGACGTAACCCAGCGCCTTGCAGGAGGCTTCGAGGCGGTGGAGGTGGCGCGCCAGCAGAGGCACGTTGCCGGAGGCTTCCACCAGGATGGTCTCGATCAATTCGGGCTGCATGGGACTCTCCTGGAACATGGCGGGCGCGGGCCGCGCTCTATGCTACTACCGGTGGCGGGGTTTGCGGCTCAGGCGCGCAGGATGCGGGCCTTCCAGTGGCATTCCTGCCATTCGCCGGCGGGGTCCGAATCGTAGACGATGCCGCCGCCCACGCTGTAGACCCCGTGGCCGTCCCGGTCCAGGACCAGGGTGCGGATCGCGACGTTGAGCGAGAAGTCCCCATCCGGGGCCAGCCAGCCGATGCTGCCGCAATACAGGCCGCGCGGGGCGGCTTCCATCTGCCGGATGCGGCGCATGGCGGCCACTTTGGGGGCGCCGGTGATGGAGCCGCAGGGAAACAGGGCGTGCAGCACGTCCGACAGCGTCGCGTGCGGGGCCGTCGCCGATACGGTGGACGTCATGGTCCAGACCGTGGGGTAGCGCTCCAGCGAAAACAGCGCATCCACCTTGACCGATCCGGGTTCGGCCAGGCGCCCGAGGTCGTTGCGCAGCAGGTCGACGATCATCAGGTTTTCGGCGCGGTTCTTGTCGCTGGCCAGCAGTTCGCGGCCCAGGCGTTCGTCCTCGGCCGGGTCGGGGTGGCGCGGCGCGGTCCCCTTCATGGGCCGGGTCGTCAGCCGGGCGCCGTCGCGCCGCACGAACAGCTCGGGCGAAAACGACAGCACCGTGCGGTCGCCGTCCTGGATGAAGGCGCCGTGCGCGACCGGATTGCGCGCGGCGATGCGGCGGTAAAGCGTGGCCGGATCGCCCTGGAACTGCACGTCCAGCGGCTGCGTGAAATTGACCTGGTACAGCTCGCCGTCGCGGATGAGGCCGCGGATGGCGTCGATCTGGCGCACGTAGGCCGCCTCGGTCATGCGCGGCGCGGGCAGGCTGATGGACGCGGGCGGGGCGTCCGCGTCCGGCGCGGCCCACGGCGCCTCGTCGATCTTGCGCTCGAACACCAGCGCGGTCAGGCGGGGGCGGCCGTCTTCGCGGGGCGGGGTCCACGGGCCGGCCGGCGCGGGCCGGGTGGCTTCGGGCAGCAGCCATTCGCCCAGCTCGTAGTCCAGCAGCAGAGCGATCCAGCGCCCCTGCCGGCGCGCGGCCTCGATGGCAGCCAGCGCCGGGCCGACCTCGGCGGCGGCGCGCGCCTCGATCCGGGAGCGCAAGCCGTCCAGCCGCAACGCGCGGCCGGCCAGCCGGTCTTCAAAACGACAATCCATGATGCGTTAGCGCTGTTGTTGCGCGAGGAACTCCGTCAGGACCCGGCCGGTATGGGAATGGCCGGCCAGCGTCATCACGTGCTCGGGGGAGCCTTCGCCCACCAGTTGCCCGCCGCCCGTGCCGCCTTCGGGGCCCAGGTCCAGCAGCCAGTCGGCTTCGGCGATGACGTCCAGGTTGTGCTCGATCACCACCACGGTGTTGCCCGCCTCGACCAGGCGGTGCAGCACGTGGATCAGCTTTTCGACGTCGGCCATCGACAGGCCCACGGTCGGCTCATCCAGCACGTACAGCGTGTGCGGGATGCGCGAGGCGCGGCCGGTCTTGATCAGGCCGTCGGTCAGGCGCGCCTTGGACAGCTCGGTCACCAGCTTGATGCGCTGCGCCTCGCCGCCCGACAGGGTGGGAGAAGGCTGGCCCAGCGTCAGGTAGCCCAGGCCCACGTCCTGCATCAGTTGCAGCGGCCGGTGGATCTTGGGATGGGCGGCGAAGTAGCCGATGGCGTCGTCCACTTCCATGGACAGCAGCTCGCCGGCGTTCTTGCCGCGCATCTGCACGCTGAGCGTGTCGTTGTTGAAGCGCGCGCCGTTGCAGGCATCGCACGGCACTTTGACGTCGGGCAAGAAGTTCATTTCGATGGTGCGCATGCCCTGGCCTTCGCAGATGGGGCAGCGGCCGTCGCCGGTATTGAACGAGAAGCGCGCCGCGGTCCAGCCGCGCATGCGGGCCTCGCGGGTGTCGGCGAACTGCTTGCGCACGTCGTCCCAGAAGCCCACGTAGGTGGCCGGACACGAGCGCGGGGTCTTGCCGATGGGGGTCTGGTCGACTTCCAGCACGCGGTCGATCGCTTCCCAGCCGGTGATGCTGTCGCAGCCCGCCCATCCCGGCGCCTTGCCCTGCGAGACGGCCTGGGTCAGGTTGTCCAGCAGCACTTCGCGCGCCAGGGTGGATTTGCCCGACCCGGACACGCCGGTGACGACGCTCAAGCGGCCGACGGGAATGCGCGCGTTGACGCTGCGCAGGTTGTGCAGGCGCGCGCCGCGGATCTCGATCATGGGCGTGTCGGCCTCGACCGGACGGCGGCCTTGCAGGGGATGCGCCAGCGGCGTCTTGAGGTAGCGGCCGGTGACGGATTCGGGCGAATCGATCACGTCCTGCACCGTGCCCTGCGCCACCACGCGGCCGCCGCGGATGCCCGCGCCCGGCCCGATGTCGATGACGTGGGACGCGCGGCGGATGGTGTCGTCGTCGTGTTCCACGACCACCAGCGTGTTGCCGTTGCCTTCCAGGCGCGCCAGCGCGTCCAGCAGGATGCGGTTGTCGCGCGGGTGCAAGCCGATGGTGGGCTCGTCCAGCACATAGCAGACGCCCTGCAGGTTGGAGCCAAGCTGCGCGGCCAGCCGGATGCGCTGCGCCTCGCCGCCGGACAGCGTGGGGGCGGCGCGGTCCAGCGCCAGGTAGTTCAGGCCCACTTCCTGCATGAAGTTCAGGCGGCCGCGGATCTCGGCCAGGATGTCGCGGGCGATCTCGCCTTCGCGGCCGCGCGCCACCAGGCCGGTGAAGAAGGTGTGCGCATCGGACACGGGCAGCGAGGCCAGTTCGGCGATCGACTTGTCGCGCCAGCGCACGGCGCGCGCCACGCGGTTCAGCCGCTGACCGTCGCACTGCGTGCAGGTCTTGGCTTCGCCTTCGTACCACGCGTTCCAGGCGGTTTCCTCGCCGGTCTGTTCTTCGTCAAAGCCCTGCAGTTGCAGGCCGGTGCCGTAGCAGCCCGTGCACCAGCCATGTTTGGAGTTGTACGAGAAGAGGCGCGGATCGGGTTCGGGAAAGCTTGTGCCGCACGACGGGCACGCGCGCTTGACCGAGAAATGCTGCTGCTGCAGTTCGCTGTTCAGCGCCTCGTGCAGCTTGTTCACCGGCCAGACCACCGACATCACGCCCTGGCCGTTTTCCAGCGCGCTCTTGACGGCCGCGCGCAGCTCGGCTTCGTTGGCCGGGTCCACCACCACGTCCGCCACGGGCAGTTCGATGGTGTGCTCTTTGTAGCGGTCCAGGCGCGGCCACGGCGCCACGGGAATGAATTCGCCGTCCACGCGCAGGTGGGAATGGCCCTTGGAGCCGGCCCACTTGGCCAGGTCCGTGTAATAGCCCTTGCGCGCGGTGACCAGCGGCGCGAGCAGGCCGATGTGCACGCCCTTGTGCTCGCGCAGCAGGCGCGCCACGATCTGGTCGGTGTTCTGCGGCTCCACCGCCACATTGCAGTCGGGGCAGTATTGCGTGCCCAGCTTCACATACAGCAGCCGCAGGAAATGGTGGATTTCCGTCATCGTGGCCACGGTCGACTTGCGGCCCCCGCGGCTGGTGCGCTGTTCGATCGCCACGGTGGGCGGGATGCCGAAGATGGCGTCAACATCGGGCTTGCCGGCCGGCTGCACGATGGCGCGGGCGTAGGCGTTCAGCGATTCCAGATAGCGGCGCTGGCCTTCGTTGAACAGGATGTCGAACGCCAGCGTGGACTTGCCCGAGCCCGACACGCCCGTGATGACGGTGAACTTGTCGTGGGGGATCTCGACGCTGATGTTCTTCAGGTTGTGTTCGCGCGCGTTGCGGATTTCGATCGCCATGCTGCCCTGACGGCGTTTGCGCACCAGCGACTGCAGCGGCGTGCCGACGTCCGCGCCCTCGCCGTAATTGGCCTCGGGTTCCGCGATGCGCGCCGTCAGGCCCGCCTGTTCGGCTTCCTGCGCATCGGCGTCGCTGCTGACCACGACGTCGGCCTGTTCGCCGGCGACGGCGTCGGCGGGCAGGATGCTGGTTTCATAGTCGCGCAGCGCGGCGCCCGTGTGCGACTTGGGGTTGTCCATCAAGTCCTGCGGCGTGCCCGTGCCAAGCACCAGGCCGCCGGCGTCGCCGCCTTCCGGACCCAGGTCGATCAGCCAGTCGGCCGCGCGGATCACGTCCAGGTTGTGTTCGATGACGAGCAGCGTGTGGCCCGCGGCCAGCAGCTTGCGGAAAGCGCGCATCAGGCGCGCGACGTCGTCGAAGTGCAGGCCGGTGGTGGGCTCGTCGAACAGGAACAGGCTGCCTTTCTTGGCGACCTTGGCCGTCGAGATGCCGCTGCGCGCGGCCTCGGCCAGGTGGCCGGCCAGTTTGAGGCGCTGCGCCTCGCCGCCCGACAGCGTCGGCACCGGCTGGCCCAGCCGCACGTATTCCAGGCCCACGTCGGCCAGCGGCGCCAGTCCGGTCTGCACGTCGCGCAGGCCCTTGAAGAACTCCAGCGCCTCGCTGACCGTCATTTCCAGCACTTCGTCGATGGACGCGCTCTTGCCCAGGTGCTCGACGCGCACTTCCAGGACCTCGGGGCGGAAGCGCTTGCCGTCGCAATCGGGGCAGCGCAGGTACACGTCGGACAGGAACTGCATTTCCACGTGTTCGAAGCCGGTGCCGCCGCAGGTCGGGCAGCGGCCGTCGCCGCCGTTGAAGCTGAACGTGCCGGCCGTATAGGCGCGCTCACGCGCCAGCGGGGCCTGGGCGAACAGCTTGCGAATGGCGTCGAACGCGCCGACGTAGCTGGCGGGGTTGGAGCGCGCGGTCTTGCCGATGGGCGTCTGGTCCACCATGACCACATCGGCGATCTGTTCCGCGCCCAGCAGGCGGTCGAACGCGCCCGGCGCTTCCGACGGTTTGCCCTTTTGCTTGAGCAGCGCGGGGTACAGCACGTCCTGCACCAGCGTGGACTTGCCGGACCCGGACACGCCGGTCACGCAGACCAGGCGGCCCAGCGGGAGCTCGACCGAGACATTCTTCAGGTTGTGGGCGTTGACGCCTTCCAGCAGCAGGCGCGGCGTGTTGGCCGCCACCGGCATCGGACGCGGCGCTTCCACGCGCATGCGGCCGCCCAAATAGTCGCCCGTCAGCGTGGGCGCCGCGCGCAACTGCGCCGGCGTGCCGTCGAAGACGATGCGGCCGCCGCGTTCGCCGGGGCCGGGGCCGATGTCGATGATGCGGTCCGCGGCCACCATGACTTGCGGATCGTGCTCGACGACCACCAGCGTGTTGCCGGCATTGCGCAGGCGGTGCATGACCTCCACGACGCGGTGCATGTCGCGCGGATGCAGGCCGATCGAGGGCTCGTCCAGCACGAACAGCGTGTTCACCAGCGAGGTGCCCAGCGCGGTGGTCAGGTTGATGCGCTGCACCTCGCCGCCCGACAGCGTGCGGCTCTGGCGGTCCAGCGTCAGGTAGCCCAGGCCCACGTCGCACAGGAACTTCAGGCGCGCGCGCACCTCGGTCATGAGCAGGTCGGTGGCGGCGTCCAGCGCGCCGGAGAAGGACAGCGTGTCGAAGAATTTGCGCACGCGCTCGATGGGCAGCAGCATCACGTCATGGATGGACAGCCCATCCAGGCCATCGAGCTGCTCGCGGCTCCAGGTGGTGCCGACGGGCATGAAGCGCTTGTAGCGGCCATCCTCGGGCGGCAGCACCAAATCGGCCTCGTCCTTGCTGCCCAGGCGCCAGAGCAGGGCGTCGGGCTTCAGGCGCGCGCCGTTGCAGGTGGGGCAGGGCGTGTAGCTGCGGTATTTGGACAGCAGCACGCGCACGTGCATCTTGTAGGCCTTGGTCTCCAGCCAGTCGAAGAAGCGCTGCACGCCATACCACTGGTGCTTCCAGGCGTCGTTGCCGCCCTTCCAGTCGGGCGTGCCGTAGAGCACCCAGCGCTTGTGCTCCTCGCTCATGTCCTTCCAGGGCACGCCCAGCGGCACGCCGGCGCGCGGCGCGTATTTCTGCAGGTCGTCCTGGCACTCCTTGTAGGAGGGCGTCGTCCATGGCTTGATGGCGCCTTCCAGCAGGGTCTTTTTCTCGTCGGGGATGACCAGGCCGAAGTCGATGCCGATCACGCGGCCGAAGCCGCGGCAGGCTTCGCAGGCGCCCAGCGGGGAATTGAACGAGAAGCTGCTGGGCAGGGGATCGGTGTATTCGATGTCGCAGTCGGCGCAGTGCAGGCGGTCGCTGTACTTCCAGAGCTGCGCGTTGCCGCCTTCGGCGTCCATGGCGTAAACCGCGATATGGCCGGCGCCCATGCGCAGCGCCGTGTCCAGGGCTTCCATGACGCGTTCGCGCTCGGTGCCGGCAAAGCGGAAGCGGTCCTGGATGACGTGCAGGATGCGGCGCGCTTCGGTGGCTGCCTTGGCGGCCTTGCCCTTCTTGGCGCCCTTGGCGGGCGCGGCGGCGCGAGGAATGGCGTTTTCCTCGGCATGCACGCGTGTGTAGCCCTGCTGTTCGAGGAAGCCGCGCACTTCGTCTTCGGTGAAGTTGGCGGGCACGGCGATCGGGAAGGTCACGACCAGGCGCGGATCGCCCGCGACGGCGGCGCGCTCGGCCAGCGAGTGGTAGACGGATTCAGGGGTGTCGCGCCGCACCAGCTTGCCGCATCCGCGGCAATACAGGCGCGCGCCGCGCGCAAACAGCAGCTTCAGGTGGTCGTTCAGTTCGGTCATCGTGCCGACCGTGCTGCGCGAGCTGCGCACCGGGTTGGTCTGGTCGATGGCGATGGCCGGCAGGATGCCTTCGATGCGGTCCACCTGCGGCTTGTCCATGCGGTCCAGGAACTGGCGCGCGTAGGGCGAAAAGGTTTCCACATAGCGCCGTTGCCCCTCGGCGTACAGCGTGTCGAAGGCCAGCGAACTTTTTCCGGACCCCGAAACGCCGGTCACGACGACCAGTTCGCCGGTGGCGATGGTCAGGTCCAGGTTCTTGAGATTGTTCTGGCGGGCGCCAACGATGCGGATATGGGAGCTCATGGACGGTATCGTAGCCTGAGGAGGGAGCATGCCGGCGCGGCGACCCATCGCTGGTTCCGGGCGCGTCGATATGGAATAATTGACTATATTGTGAGGCGGCTGTCCATAATGTGGACAAAACCCGTCTCGTTAGCTGTACAAATAAACAGTATCGCAGATTCGTCTGAAAATCGCGCTGAGCGTGTTGCGCATCTGCCGGGCCATCACCTTTATTTGGGGACGTTTGTGCAGGAATCCAAGGTCGCCGGCGCGGCGGCATTCGGAAAGTTCATGGCGGTGCTGCAGGCCGTGGCCGATGCGCCGCAGCCCCCCACGGCCGCCTTGCTGGCGCGCGCCTGCGGCTATCCCCGTCCCACCGTCTACCGCATCCTTGCGGCGCTTGCCGAGCAGGGCATGGTGGCCGAGTCCGGCGGCGCGTATCGCCTGGGGCACCGCCTGATGTCGCTGGCCAGCCGGGCCTGGGGCCAGTTCGACCTGCGCGCGGCGCTGGCGCCGGAGCTCCAGTCGCTGCGCGACCAGACCGGCGAAACCGTCCACCTGGCCGTTCCCGCCGGCCACGAAATGATCTACATCGACAAGCTGGAAAGCCCCGGCTCCGTGCGCATGGTGTCGCGCGTGGGCGCCTCGGTCGCGCTGCATTCCAGCGCGGTGGGCAAGGCCTACCTGGCGGCGCTGGACGAGACCGCGCGCGAGCGCGTGCTGCGCGACCTGCCCCTGCCTGCCCGGATGCCCGCCACCTTGAACAGCCTGCCCGCGTTGCGCGAGGCGCTGGGCGAGGCGGCCGCGCGGGGATACGCTATCGACAACGAAGAAAACGAACCCGGCATCGTCTGCTACGGGGTGGCGCTGTGCGACGCGGCCGGCAGGCCGGTCGCCGGCGTCAGCGTCAGCACGCTGCTGTTCCGCCGGCGCGACGATCCGCAGTCGGCCTATATCGAACCCTTGCTGCGGCTGCGCGACGCCGCCGCGGCCAAACTCGCCGTCCTGCCGGTATCGTCCGGCGGCGCCTGACCGTCAGCCCCAGAGGAAAACCATGACCGCAACTGCTGCTCCCATCGCCTCCAAGCTTGCCGCCCTGCTCGCCGCCCGGGTCGTGCCCGTGCTGCGCTATACCGACGCCGCAACCGCGGCGTATGCGGCCGAAGTCGCGGTCGCGGCGGGCTGCACCACGCTCGAGCTCACCTGGACCATTCCGGGGGTGACGGACCTCGTGCGCGCGCTGCGCGACAAGCACGGCGCGGCGCTACTGCTGGGCGTGGGCACCGTGCTGGACGAGGCCCAGGCGCGCGAAGCGCTGGTGGCGGGCGCGGACTTCCTGGTGTCGCCCGCGCTATCGACCGAAATCGTGGACATGGCGCACGCCGCCGATGCCCTGTGCCTGCTGGGCGCCTTCACGCCCACGGAAGTGCTGGCCGCGCGCCGGGCGGGCGTGGACGTGGTGAAGGTCTTCCCCGCGGACACCGGCGGTCCCCGGCACCTGGCCGCGCTGAAGTCGGTCTTCCCGGACACGATCTTCTGCCCCACGGGCGGCATCACGCAGGAAAACATGGGCACGTACTTCGCGGCCGGCGCCGGCCTGGTCGGCATTGGCAGCAATCTCTACGACAAGGCCGCGTTCGCCGCGCGCGACACCGCCGCGCTGGTGGCCCAGATCACCCGGACCCGCGAGGCCGCCCATGGCTGACTTCGACATCGTTGCGCTGGGCGAGCCGCTGGTCGAGCTGAACCAGACCCACAAGGGCCAGCGCCAGTACCTGCAAGGCTTCGGAGGCGACACCTCCAATGCCGCCATCGCGGCGGCCCGCCAGGGCGCGCGCTGCGCGTACCTGACCCGGGTCGGCAATGACGCCTTCGGCCAGCAGTTCCTGGACCTGTGGCGCACCGAGAACGTCGACACGTCCGGCGTGCAGGTGGACGACGACGCGCACACCGGGCTGTACTTCGTGCAGCACGGGCCGGACGGCCATGCCTTCAGCTATCTGCGGCGCGATTCCGCGGCCAGCCGGATGACGCCGGCCAGCCTGGAAGGCGGGCTGATCGAACGCGCCCGCTTCCTGCACGTTTCCGGCATCAGCATGGCCATCAGCACCAGCGCCTGCGATACGGTCTTCGCCGCCATCGCGCGCGCGCAGGGCGCCGGCGTCCAGGTCAGCCTGGATTCGAACCTGCGGCTGCGCCTGTGGCCGGTGGACCGCGCCCGCGCCATCCTGCGCGAGGCGATGCGCGCGGCGGATCTCTTCCTGCCCAGCATGGACGACATGCAGCACCTGACGGGCAACGACGACCCCGAGCGCACGCTGGACTGGATCCGCGACGGCGGCGCGCCGGGCGTGGTGGTGCTGAAGCTGGGCAAGGACGGCTCCATCATCGACGACGGGCGTACGCGCACGCCCATGCCGGCCCTGCGCGTGCAGGCCGTCGACGCGACAGGGGCGGGCGACTGCTTTGCCGGCAGCCTGCTGGCGCGCCGGTGCCAGGGGGATTCCTGGGAAGAGGCCGTGCGCTATGCCAATACGGCGGCGGCGTTGTCCACGCTGGGCTATGGCGCGGTCGACCCCCTGCCGCGCGCCGAACAGGTGTGGGAACGCCTCAAAACAGGCGGCTGAGCCTCTGGAATTGGGCCGTTGGCGTGCTTTTCAGATTTCAGGCTAAAATGCCAAGTTATCCGAATTTTTTTCCGCCAGCCCATTTTCCGGTTGTGCGGGCCAATTTCCGCGAATTCAACAGGAGAAATCAACATGGCTGAACGCAAACGCGTGCGTCGTAACACCCTGGAACGCCGTTGCCTGGGCAAGGCCTTCAAGCGCTTGTTCGTCAAGTCGCCCAAGGGTGTGTTCAAGATGCTGGAAAAGATCAAGCGCGTCTAATCGACGTGTCTGGCTGGCGGGTCCTTGGGCCGGCTGGCCGAAAAAAAACCGCAGGGCGCGAGCCTTGCGGTTTTTTTTTTGCCTGTGCGGGGGCGCCTTAGCCTTGCGGCGGACCGAGCTTGGGCCGGATGAAATCCATGAAGGCGCGCGTCTTGGCCGGCTGGATGCTGGACGGGTACACCACGTAGATCGAGATCGGGTCCACCGACCAGCCCGGCAGCACGCGCCGGAGCGAATTGCGCTGGATGATGGGTTCCAGCGCCTGGCAATGCGGCATGCGGGTGATGGCCAGGTCCAGGCCGGCCAGCGTGCCCGCGATGCTCATGTTGTTGGCGGCCAGATGGCCCTTGACGGGCACCCGCTGCGAGATGACGCCGTTTTGCAGCGTCCAGTAGGAGTGCGCCTCGTCGATGGTCGTGCGCAGGCACTGATGCTGCGACAGGTCGGCGGCCGTCTGCGGTTCGCCGTGGCGTTCCAGATAGCGGTCGGATGCGTACAGGTGGGTTTCCAGCACCACCAGTTCCTGGACCACCGCGCCTTCGATGGCGCGCAGCGGCGTGCCGCTGCCGCTGCCGGTGTCGGTCGACGCGACCGGATAATCGGCCTCCCGGCCGAAGCGCAGCACCACGTCGAACGGCGTGCCCTGCGCATCCGAGGCGGTCATCATGCTCAGGTCGAATTCGCATTCCACGTCGGGATACTGTTCGAGGAATTCGTTGATGGTTTCGGGCAGCAGCCAGATCGCCAGGCTGAACGGCATGGACACCCGCAGGTTGCCCGACGGGCCGCCCGACAACGACAGGAGCTGCTCGTGCGCCAGGCGGGCTTCGTCGATGAGGCCCTGGCAGCGGCGCATGTAGGCCGCGCCCGCCTCCGTGAGATCGAGCCGGCGCGTGTTGCGGTTGATGAGGCGCAGCCCGATCGCGCGCTCGAGCTCGTTGATCCGGCGCGATAGCGTCGAGGTCGGCATGTCCAGCGCGCGCGCCGCCTGGCTGAAGCTTTTGCGCTTGGCAACCTCCACGAACAGGGCGATGTCATTGAGCTGGACGGGCGAGGCTTCCATAGGCGTTCCGAATTGGGCCGCCCGAGTTTACGCCAGGACGGCGCACGGCCCAATGACCCGCGGCGCGCGGGGCATCGAAAAAGCCGCACGGATTGTCAGATTTGATTGCAAATTCAAATGCCGTGGCATCGGTTCGCCCAGGCATATCCCCTACACTGCAGGCGACAACATAAGAACCAAGACCGCAGCGGTTTCCTGAAGATCGCAAGGGGCTCAGCAGGCATGACCGACACACCGATTTTTTTCACCGTTCTGACGCCAACCTACAACCGGGCAGGCACTCTGCACCGCGTCTATGAATCGCTCTGCCGGCAGAGCTTCCGCAATTTCGAATGGGTGGTGGTGGACGACGGCTCCACCGACAACACGCACGAGTCCATCCTGCACTGGCAGTCGCTGGCCGATTTTCCGATCCGCTACGTCTGGCAGAACAATCAGCACAAGAAGACGGCCTTCAACCGGGGCGTGCGCGAGGCGCGCGGCCAGATGATGGTCGGCCTGGACAGCGATGACGAAATGCCGGCCGACGCGCTGGCCATTTTTCACGAGGCCTGGAACGCCATCCCGCCCGCCCGTCGCGAATCCTATTTCGCCATCACCGGCCTGTGCGCGCGTCCCGACGGCTCCATCGTGGGCGACCGCTACCCGCAGGACGTCTTCGACAGCACGGCGGTCGACGTTTATTTCCGCTATCGCATCAAGGGCGAGAAATTCGGCTGTATGCGCACCGACATCCTCAGGAAGTACCCCTTTCCCGAGGACGTCGCGGGTTTCGTGCCGGAAAGCCTGGTCTGGTGGGCGGTGGCGCGTGCCGGCTACCTGAGCCGCTTCATCAACCGCGTCGTTCGCACCTACCACGACACGCCCGGCGGCCTGAGCCGGGGCGCGGTATCCGTGTCCAACAATGCCCAGGGCCTGTACCTGCTGGCCTGGGACATGCTGCAGCACCACCTGGAATTCTTCCGCTACCGGCCGCGCGAATTCATGATGGCGGCGGCGCGCTACACGCGCTTTCGCCTGCACCTGAAGCACTCGGGCGTGCCGACGGCCGTGCAGGCCTACCGGCTCAACAACCCCCTCGCGGCGTTTCTCGTGGGGGTGATGTATCCGCTGGGCTATGCGCTGTACCGCCGCGACCGCCGCCGCGGCGTGGCCTAGCCGCACCGCCGCGCGCGTCAGGCAGGCCGCGGCAGGCCGGCGCTACTGGCCGGCCGCATCAGGCGGGCGCGCCATGCCCCAGCCCCAGGTATACCTCCACCACGCGCGGGTCCTGCGCCACTTCGGCCGCAGGCCCTTCCAGCGTGACCGTGCCGGTCTCCAGCACGTAGGCGTAGTCGGCCACCTGCAGCGCCGCGCGCGCGTTCTGCTCGATGAGCAGGATGGAAACGCCCATCTCCCGCAACCGCGCCACGATGCGAAACACCTCGCGCACGATGCGCGGCGCCAGGCCCAGGCTCGGCTCGTCCAGCATCAGCAGGCGCGGCTTGGCCATCAATGCGCGGCCCACGGCCAGCATCTGGCGCTCACCGCCGGAGAGCGTGCCGGCAAGCTGGTCGCGCCGCTCCTGCAGGCGGGGGAACAGTCCATAGACCTCGGCCAGGGTCTGGTCCTGGTCTCGCACGCCACGGCGATAGCGGTCGAAGGCGCCCAGCATGAGGTTGTCTTCCACCGTCATTTCGGCGAAGAGTTCGCGCTTTTCAGGCACCAGGTTCATGCCGGCGGCCACCATTTCCTCGATCTCGGCGTGTTCCTGCTCCTTGCCGCCGAAGACGATCCGGCCTTGCGACGGCAGCACTCCCATGATGGCGGACAACAGCGTGGTCTTGCCTGCGCCGTTCGGGCCGATCACGGTGACGATCTGGCCTTCGCCGACGTCCAGACCGACGCCCGAGATGGCTTCCACCTTGTCGTAGGCCACGCGCAGGTCGCGCACTTCCAGCAGTTTCGCGCTCATCATTCCACTCCGCCCAGATAGGCCTCAAGCACCGCGGGATTCTGCTGGATCTCGGCCGGCAGGCCTTCGGCGATCTTCTCGCCGAAGTCCATGACCACCACGCGATCCACCAGCCCCATCACGAAGTCCATGTCGTGTTCGACCAGCAGGATGGCCATGCCTTCGGCGCGCAGCCGCTTCAGCAGGTCCGCCAGTTCGCACTTTTCCTGGTAGCGCAGGCCCGCGGCCGGTTCGTCCAGCAGCAGGATGCAGGGATCCGAGGCCAGGGCGCGCGCAATCTCCAGGATGCGCTGCTGTCCCAGGGCCAGCGAGCCGGCCTCGTCGTGCAGATGCTTGCCCAGGCCCACGCGCTCGACCTGGCGCGCGGCCTCGGCCAGCAGGCGCGCCTCTTCCGGCCGGTCCAGCCGCCACGCCGCGGGCAGCACGCCGCGATGGCCGCGCAGGTGCGCGCCGATGGCGACGTTCTCCAGCACGCTCATCCGGCCCAGCAGGCGCACGTGCTGGAAGGTGCGCGACAGGCCCAGCCGCGCGATCTTGCGCGCGCCCACGCCGGCCACGGGCTGGCCCAGCAGCGTGACCTGGCCCGAGGTCGGCGTGTCCACGCCCGAGATCTGGTTGAACATCGTGCTCTTGCCCGCGCCGTTGGGACCGATCAGCGCCAGCACCTCGCCGGCCCGGATCTCCAGGTTCATGGCGTTGTTCGCCACCAGGCCGCCGAACTTGCGTGTCACGTCAACGGCCTTGAGCACCACGTCGCCGCGCGGCGGCATGGCGCGCCGGGGCAGCGGTTCGGCCGTCATGTCGACACGGCGCGGCTGCCGCTTGACCGGCACCCAGCGCGTCAGCACCGGCCACAGGCCGCTGCGCGCGCGGTGCAGCAGCAGCACCATGCCGAAGCCGAAGACGATCACCTCGAAGTTGCCCGACTGGCCCAGCACCTTGGGCAAGAGGTCCTGCAGCCATTGCTTGAGCACCGTGAAGACGCCCGCGCCGACCAGCGCGCCCCAGACCTGTCCGGCGCCGCCGATGACGGTCATGAACAGGTATTCGATGCCCATCTGCAGGCCGAAGGGGTTGGGATTCACGAAGCGCTGCATGTGCGCGTAGAGCCAGCCCGAGGCGCAGGCCTGCAGCGCCGCGATGACGAAGATCACCATGCGCGAGCGCGCCGTGTCCACGCCCATCGATTCGGCCATCACGCGTCCGCCCTTGAGCGCCCGGATCGCGCGGCCCTCGCGCGAATCCAGCAGATTTTGCGTGGACCACACCGCGACCAGCAGAAAGGCCCAGATCAGGTAGTAGATGCTGCCGCCCTGCGTGAGCGGCCAGCCGAACAGATTGATGGCCGGGATGTCCGGGATGCCGGTGTGCCCGCCCAGGCCCTCGACGGACCCGAAGACGAAATACAGCGACAGGCCCCAGGCGATGGTGCCCAGCGGCAGGAAGTGGCCCGACAGCTTCAGCGTGATGGCGCCCAGCAGGTAGGCCAGCGCCAGCGTCAGGGCCAGCCCGGCCAGCAGCGTGAGCCAGGGCGACGCGCCCAGCCAGGCAAGCCAGGACGGCAAGGTGTCGGCGCGGGTGGTGAGCAGCGCCGTGGTGTAGGCGCCCACGCCCACGAAGGCGGCCTGGCCGAAGCTGGTGAGGCCGCCGACGCCGGTCAGCAGCACCAGGCCCAGCGCCACCAGGGCGTACAGGCCGATGTAGTTCAGCAGCGTGACGTAGAACGGCGGCAGCACCAGGGGGCCTAGCGCCAGCAGGGCCAGGAAGGCGAGGAGGATGTGGCGCGGGGTCATTCGTCTTCTTCCTCGACGTGATGGCTTTTGAGTGAACGCCAGAGCAGCACGGGGATGATCAGCGTGAACACGATGATTTCTTTGTAGGCGCTGGCCCAGAACGACGAGAACGCCTCGATCAGGCCGACCAGCACGGCGCCCGCCGCGGCCAGCGGATAGCTCACCAGGCCGCCGATGATCGCGCCCACGAAGCCCTTCAGGCTCACCATGAAGCCCGAATCGAAATACATGGTGGTGATGGGCGCGATGAGGATGCCCGAGACGGTGCCGATCAGCGCGGCCAGGAAGAACGTGGCCTTGCCCGCGAAGACGGGCGAAATGCCCATCAGCCGCGCGCCGATCCGGTTGAACGCCGCGGCCCGCAGCGCCTTGCCGTACATCGAGCGTTCAAAGAACTGGTACAGCACGACGATAAGCACCACCGACACCGCCACCACCCACAGCGCCTGGCTGTTCACATTGACGGGACCCAGCGCCAGGCTGGCGTCGCTGAACGGCGCGGTGCGCGCGCCTTCCGCGCCGAACGCCAGCAGTCCCAGGCCGACCAGCGCCAGGTGGACCGCGATGGACACGATCAGCAGCACCAGCGTCGAGGCTGACGCGATCGGCTGGTAGAACAGGCGATAGAGCTGCGGTCCCATCGGCACCAGCAGCAGCAGCGTCAGCAGCGCCTGCACCGCCATCGGCAATTGCGCCAGCGGCAACCGGTACAGCAGCAGCGCCAGCGCCAGCGGGTAGACCACCTTGGCCGCCATGCGCCAGTGCGCGCGGCCGCGGCCGGGGCGCTTGCGGCGCGCCATGAGGTCGGCGAGGACCTCGGCCAGCGCGAAGGCCGCCAGCAGCCACACCAGCAGCACGGGCTTGCCGGCCTGCATGGCCGCCATGGTGAGCGCGCCGAAGGCGACGAACTCGCCCTGCGGGATGAACAGCACGCGGGTGACGGTAAAGACCAGCAGGATGGACAACGCCAGGAGCGCGTAGATGGCGCCGTTGGTGATGCCGTCCTGCCCGAGTATCAAGGCAATCTGTGCATTCATGCGAAATTCCGGAAAACGGATTTCCCCCCCGAAGCGCTGCGCGCTCCCCCCAGGGGCATGCCTGCGGACCGGCGGAGCCGGATCCGCGGCATCCCGATGGGACGCGCAGAGACTGCTTCCTGGCGACGCCCCGCAGCGCATCTGAGCGTGGGTGGAAACCCTTTTACTTAACCAGCGTCCAGTTCCTTTTACTTAACCAGCGTCCAGTTGCCGTCCTTGACGGTGATGAGCTCGCGGCCGCGTTCGTCAAAGCCGCTGTGGTCGGCGGCGCTCATGTTGTAGACGCCTTGCGTGCCGACCAGCTCCTTGGTCTGTTCCAGCGCATCGCGCAGCGCGCTGCGGAACTCCTTGGTGCCCGGCTTGCCGGCCTTTTCCGCCAGCGGCACGGCCTTTTCCAGCAGCAGGCCGGCGTCGTAGACGTTGGCGCCAAAGGTGGCGGGCTTGGAGCCGTTGAGCTTTTCGTAGGCGGCGATGTAGTCAGTGGCGACCTTCTTGGACGGGTTGCTGTCCGGCATTTCGGGCAGCACCAGCATCAGGCTGGCGGCCAGCACCGTGCCTTCCACCTTCTTGCCGCCCAGCTTCAGGAAGTCGGGCAGCGCGGCGCCGTGCGTCTGGTAGAACTTGCCCTTGTAGCCCTGATCGAACAGCGTCGCCTGCGGCAGCACGCTGGCGGCGCCGGGGGCGGCCACCAGCACGGCGTCCGGCTTGGCGGCCAGGATCTTCAGCGCCTGGCCCGTGACCGAGCTGTCAAAGCGCAGATAGCGCTCGTTGGCGGTGACCTTGATGCCCTTTTCGGTGGCCATGGCGGAGAAGACCTTGTACCAGTTCTCGCCATAGGGATCGTTCAGGCCGATGAAGCCGACCGTCTTGATGCCGGTCTTGGCCATGTGGTCCACCAGCGCGCGCGCAATGATGTCGTCGTTCTGCGTCGTCTTGAACACCCACTTCTTCTGGTCGTTCATCGGCAGCACCACCGCGGCGGTGCCCACCGGCGCCAGCATCGGCACGCCGGCCTCGGCCGCGAACTGGATCACGCCCATGGCGTTGGGCGAGCCCGACGGGCCGATCAGCGCGTCCACGTTCTGCTCCGAGATCAGCTTCTTGAAGGCCGTGACCGAGTTGGTGGAATCGCTGGCGTCATCCAGCGAGATGTATTCCACGGTCAGGTCGCCGATCTTCTTGGGCAGCAGCGGCACCGTGTTCTTCTGCGGAATCCCGACCAGCGCGGTGGGACCGGTGGACGAGGTGACCACGCCGACCTTGACCTGGGCCAGGGCGGGCAGGGCGAACAGGGCGGCGACGGCGGCGGCAGCGGCCAGGGGGAGTTTCTTCGACAGCATGGCAAAACCTCCGGATAGGGAGCAGAGTGGGAGTGCGGCTGGAAAGCGGAGAAGAGCGGGAACTGCGGGAATACTTGTTGCTTAAAATTTCTTACCATCAAGGATCAGCACTGTAGACCCGGGTCCCCGTGCTTACCTATCCGTCAAAACCCGAAGCGCGACGGGCGATCAGATGGTGATGGCGCTGACGCTGGCGCCGCCGCAGACGAACAGCGTCTGGCCGGTGACGAAGCTGTTGGCGGGATCGGCGAAGAACATGACGGCGCGCGCCACGTCGTCCGAACGGCCCAGGCGCTTGACCGGGATGCCTTCGGCCAGCTTCCTTTCGCGCTCGCTGCCGGCCTCGATCACCTCGTAGAACATGTCGGTCTGGATGGGGCCTGGCGCCACGACGTTGACCGTGATGCCGTACGGCGCCAGTTCCAGCGACCAGGTGCGGGCCATGCCCACCATGCCGGCCTTGGTGGCGGAATAGGCGGTGCGCGTGGGCAGCCCCAGCGCGCCGCGCGACGACATCATGACGATGCGGCCGAACTTGCGTTCCTGCATGCCCGGCAGGGCCGCCTGCACCAGGCTGATGGCCGCGCCCAGGTGGATCTGTGTGAGGCCGTGCAGTTCCTCCTGCGTGACCTGCGGCAGCAGATTGGGCCAGATCACGCCTGCGTTGTGGATAACGTGGCTGACGGGGAATTTCGCCGCCACCTCGGCGCTGGCCTGCGCGGTGGCCGCCGCGTCCAGCAGGTCCACCTGCATGTTGTGCAGGCGCGGATGCGTGAAGTCCGCCGCCCGGCGCGCCATCGAGATCACCTCGTAGCCCGCGTCCAGCATGCTGCGGCAGATCTCCGCCCCGATGCCGGCGCTGCCGCCGGTCACGATGGCCACATGGGTTTGCGTCATGTTTTCCCCTTGATTTATTGGTCTGGGCCGAAACGGATCAGGCCGTGGGCGCCAGCGCCAGCACGCGCAGCGGACTGCCCGAGCCGCTGCGTATCTTGAGCGGCGCCGAGAAGATCACCGCGCCCGTGGCCGGCAGCTGGTCCAGGTTGGTCAGGCACTGCAGGCCGTAGCGGTTGTTGCCGTGCATGTAGTAGTGGCAGGGGTAGGGCGGATCCAGGTGCTGGGCCTGGCCGGCGTCGGTGCCCACCGACTCGGTGCCAAAGCCATGCACGTCGCGCTCCTTGATGAGCCAGGGCACGACCTCGGCGTCCGGGCCCGGCGAATGCGCGCCGTCGGCCTGCATGTTCAGGTATTCGGCGGGCTTGGCGCGCTTGGACCAGTCGGTACGCATCAGCACCCACGACCGCGCGGGAATGCGCCCGTGCTGTTCTTCCCATTTCTTGACGAAGTCGATGGTCAGCAGAAAGTCCGGATTGCCGGCCGCTTCCGCCGAACAGTCGATCACGCAGGCGCTGGCAATAAAGGCGTCGATGGGGATCGTGTCCACCGTGTTGTCGGGCTGGTCCTTGCCCGTCACCCAGTGCGCGGGCGCGTCGAAGTGCGTGCCGGTGTGTTCCGAGCACGAAAAGTTGTTCCAGTACCAGGCCGGCCCGCGCTCGTCGTAGCGCGAGATTTCCTCGATGCGGAACGGCCAGGCCTGGCCGAATTCCGGCGGCAGCACGATCGTCGGAAACTCCGGCGTCAGGGTTTCGGTCAGGTCCACCAGGCGGATGCGTCCGGAGACCAGTTCGGTCATGAATTGGGCAAGAATGGGTTGACTCACGATGCGCTCTCCTGTTGGTTCTTAGGTGTCTGACACCGGGTTGGCTGGGGGTCAGACACCGCCCGCGCCCAGCTCTCTTTCCAGTCCCTTCGGGTTCTCGGCCAGTCTTGCGCGGAATTCCTGCGCCACGTCGCCGACATACACGTCCTCGGTGCCGTCCTTCAGCGCCCGTACGATGGCCGCCGCGATCGCGGCCGGCGCCACGCGCGGCGGCGGCGTGCGCTGCTCCCATTCGTGGTCGACCGGGCCGGGGAACACGTTCACGACCCGCACCCCTGCCGCACGCATCTCCGCGCGCAGGCATTGCGCCAGGGAGAGTGCCGCGGCCTTGGATGCCGACCACATGCCGCGGGACGGCAGGTTCATGTGCGCGTAGATCGACAGCACGTTGACCCACGCCGCGGCGCTGTTCACGCCATCTGCCGCCCGGCCGCACAGCGCGGGGCCGAAGCTTTGCGCCAGCCGCATCAGGCCCAGTACGTTCACGTCCATGGCGTCGCGCGCGGTGTTCACGTCCTTGCGGTTCAACAGGCCGCCTTCGCGCTCCAGGTCCGCCGTGTTCACCAGGATCTCGACCTTGCCGCCAATCGAGGCGGCCACGCGTTCGACGGAATCGGTATCGGTCACGTCCAGCGTCACGACCTGCACGCGCGGATCGGCCGCCAGCGCGTCGAAGGCGGCATCGCGCTTCCAGGCCTGCGGATCGCCCAGGAAGACCAGCGGGCTGCCCGCGTCCAGCAGCGCGCGCGCCACCGCCTGGCCGACGGCCGATTTGCCGTCGGTGACCAGCGCGCGGCGGAATTTCGGGTCGCACGAGGTTTCGCGCAGCGTCTTGTCGTCTTCCATGTTTGGGGTATTCCTTTCGGGCAGGGCGATCATCACGGCCTGGCCGCTGCGGTCCAGCTTCAGGGCCAGGCGCACGCGGCCGCCGTCGATGCAGTCCTGGTGGACGTGCGCCACGACGGACGGACCGGCGTCCATCCGCACCGTGCCCACGCGCCAGGGCAGGCGTTCGCGGAAGTACAGGTCGTTGCTGTGATGCAGGGTCGTGCTGACCAGCAGCGCGCCGTTCGGGTCGGCGGGCCGCCAGGGCAGCTTGTCGGACAGGCAGTGGCCGCAGACCTCGCGCGGCGGATACTGCACCGTGCCGCAGTCGGCGCAGGTCTGCAGATCGAAGCGCCCTTCGGCGGCGGCGGCGGTCAGGCCCAGCGCGCTGCGGCTGCGCGAGCCGGGCGGCAGCGTGGGCTGCCGGGTCCGCGCGACGGGATTCTTGCGGGGCGGCTTGGCCAGCGGCTCGGTCATGCGTCGCTCCTTGCCAGAATGGCCGCGGCCGTGCACAGCCCGCGGTCGTAATTGATCATGCCGAAGCCGCTCACCAGCCCCAGGCGCGCATCGGCCACCTGGGTGCCGCCCGCGGTGCCGGTCAACTGGCGCAGCGCCTCGACCAGGCCGAGATACCCCCCGGCCGCGCCCGCCTGGCCCACCGACAACTGGCCGCCGTTGGTGTTGAACGGGAAGCTGCCGTCCACGGTGAAGGAGTTGTCCCGCACGAACTGCGGGGCCGCGCCCTTGTCGCAGAAGCCCAGGTCTTCGATCTGCATCAGGTTGATGACCGGGTAGTCGTCGTAGGCCTGCAGGAAATCCATGTCGGCGGGGGCGGCCCCAGCCTGTCCGTACAGTTCGTCCACGTCCAGGGTCCAGCCGCCTCGGGTCTGGATCGGGTCGTCGATCCAGGCGTTGTGGCGTTCGATGGTGGACAGGATGCGCGCGTAAGGCAGCTTCAGCGCCCGTGCGCGGTCCTCGCTCATGACCAGGAAGGCGTCGGCGCCGGCGCAGGGCATGACGCAGTCGAACAGGTGGATCGGCTCGGTGATGACGCGCGCGTCCAGATACTGCGCCAGCGTCAGCGGCTTCTTCATGAGGGCGTGCGGATAGCGCAGGGCGTTGTCGCGCTGCGCCACGCAAAGCTTGCCGAAATCCTCGCGGGTGGCGCCGGTCTGGCGCATGTAGTTGGCCGTCAGCAGCGCGAAGCTGGCGTTCGGGCCGCCCGCGCCATAGGGGTAGACGGCGTCCTGCGCAAAGCGCGAAAACTGGCTGACCGTGTTGCGGAACGAGTCCACGTGGTTGGTGTCGCCGGCCAGGCAGGCCACGACCTCGGCGTCGCCCGCCTGCACGGCGCGCGCCGCGCGGCGCAACGCGGCCACGCCGCTCGCGCCGCCCATCGGAATGTGGTCGAGCCAGCGCGGCGTCATCCCCAGGTGCTGGACCAGGCCGACCGCGGTGTCGGGCGCGAGCGTGAAGCTGGACACGCACAGGCCGTCGACGTCGGTCTTGGCCAGGCCGGATTGCCGGATCAGCGCGCCCAGCGCGCGGCCCAGCCACCAGTGCGCGGCATGCGTGGAGTAGCGTTCGTACGGAATCGTGACGGGCAGGGCCGCCACGACGCCGTTGTAGCCCAGGCGGCTCATCGGTGGGTCCCCTCGGCCGGGCGCTTCTTCATGTGGCAGGTGTCCACGCAGCGGGCCGTGCCCGGCAGGGTGGGCGCCAGCGCCTTCATCTCGCCACGCTGGATCTTGTTGGTGGTGGTCAGCGGCAGGCTGTCCACGAACGCGACATAGCCGGGCGCCTTGTAATAGGCCAGTTGCTCCAGGCTCCATGCCACGATGGCGCGCGCGGCCTCGGCCATCGCGGCCGCGTCGGCGGGCGCGGTCTCGGGCACCACGCAGGCCAGCACCTCGTCGCCGCGCACCGGGTCCGGCACGGCGGCCACCGCCACCGCCTTGACCAGCGGGTGCTGCATCAGCACGCTTTCCACTTCCACCGCGGAGATGTTCTCGCCGCTGCGGCGGATGACGTTTTTCTTGCGGTCCACGAAACGCAGGGCGCCGTCGGCCTCGCGGCGCACGATGTCGCCGGTGTGGAACCAGCCGCCTTCCCAGGCCTCGTTGGTGGCCGCCTCGTCCTTCAGATAGCCGGCGAAAAAGCCGTAGCGCGGATCGTCGCCGGCGTGGCGCACCAGCAGCTCGCCGGGTTCGCCGATGGCCGCGGGCTCGCCCGCGTCGGTCACGATGCGCACTTCCACGTCGTCTTCCTCGCTGCCGAAGCTGCTGGTGCCGACGTGGCGCGGCTCCTGGTTGGCGATGATGACGGCGCCCGCGCCGGTCTCGGTCATGGCCCAGGCCTCCAGCAGCGGAAAGCCGAAGCGCGCCTCGAAGGGCGCATGCAGCTTGCGGTCCACGCCCGCGCCGAAGCCGAAGCGGATGGCGGGCTGCCGGTCGCGGTCGGACGGCTCGGCCTTCATCAGGATGGCGGGCATGACGCCCAGGTAGTGCAGCACGGTGGCGCGCGATTCGCGCACGCTGTCCCACCAGGAACGGGGATGGAAGCGGTCCAGCGGGATCAGGCAGCCGCCCGTCAGCACCATTGCCATCGCCGAATACGCCATGGCGTTCATGTGCACCAGCGGCAGCGGCGTCAGCATGCGTTCCTGCCCGGGCCGCAGCGCGGCCAGCCCGCCGATGCGCGCGTACCAGCCGCCCGCATGCAGGAAATAGCGGTTAGGCAGGATGCAGCCCTTCGGGCGGCCGGTTGTGCCGGACGTATAGAGCAGGGCGCATTCAGTCAGTTCGTCCGGCGCTGCGCCTGGGCGGGGCGGCGGGAAGGGCGCGGCGGGCGGCGCGTCGTCCGGCCCCATGACGCGCAGCTCGCGGCCCGCCCGGCCTGCCGCGGCCAGCAGGTCCGCGTGGCGGCCGGGCAGCGCCACCGCCAGCGCGATCTCGGAGTGGCCGGCCAGGTATTCGAGTTCGGCGGCGCGCAGGTCCGGGTTGATCGGCACCACCGACACGCCCAGCGCGTTCAGCGCGAACCAGTGCAGGAAAAAGGCGGGACGGTTTTCCAGCAGCAGGCCGGCGCGGTGCCCGTGGCCGTAGCCGGCCGCGGCATAGGCGGCGCGCAGGGTCTCGATGGCGTCGGCGGCCTTGCCGTACGTCAGTTCGCCCGCCTCGATGCCATAGGCGGCGGCCGTTTCCGGCAGGATGCACAGGAACGGCTGGCCGCCATGGCGGGCGGCGGTGTCGGCAAAAGCCTGGTGGACGGTGGCGTTCACGCTCCGCTCCTACATGAACAATTGGATGTTGCCGAAGGCCGCGTCGCAGTTGACGAGGTCCACGCGCTTCAAGCGGATGCGCAGCGCGCCGTCCTGCTCTACCAGGTGATGCGTCGCCCACCCCGCGTACAGGGTCTGCGCGTCCAGCCGGGTCTCTACGTAATGGAAGGCGGTGCGCACCACGTGGCGCCCTTGCGCGGGCGCGGATTCGGGATGGCCGTGTTCGACGGTGGGCGCCTGCAGCAGATGATGGCAGCGGCTCTTGGGCTGCTGCGAGAACGTGCGCTGGCCCGCCAGCCGCTCCACGCGCACGCGCAGCAGCAGTTTGTCCTCGTACATCAGCGAGGCATGCAGCTTCGGGTCGGTCTGGCCGTGGGCCAGCGGCATCCAGTAGTAGCCGTCGTCGGTGTACAGGTCCAGCCAGTCCTCGAAGCGCAGCTCGTCCAGCATGCGCGCCTCGGCATAGACAAAATCGATCAACTCGCGGTCGCTTGCGCTCATACCGACTCCGGTCCGGTCATGTAGCGGCCCCATGCGCGGTACTGGTTGCGCATCTGCCATTCGTTGGTGCCATTGGTGACGACGTTCTTCTGGCCTTCCTCGCCGGGCGTGAAGAGCCGCCCCACGTTCACCCAGTCGCGCGCGCGCGAATGCAGCCCGTCCTGCGCGCGTTCGTACATTTCCAGGTCGTCGTGGCCCACCACCGACGTGGGCGCGTTGATGAGCCGGTTGTACATGAGCGTGCGTTCCAGCAGCAGGTCCGGCGCGCCGACGAGGCGGAAGGTCCAGGACTCCACCAGCGTGCGGTCGGCGGCGATGGGCTTGAAGATCCGCAGCGTCTGGATCGGGCCTTTGACCATGATGTTGGGGAAGTAGACCGTGTTGTGGCGCACGTCGCCCAGGATCTCCTTGGCCCGCGCTTCGCCGTAGGCCTGCACCATCGCGTCCCAATAGCCGGGAATCCCCGAGTACGAGGCGTGGATCGAGTCCGACACGCCGGTGTGGCCGTGTCCGTTCTCCCAGACACGGATGCCCATGTTCTCGAAGAACTCGTAGGGCGAGATGAACGGCGCAAAGAGCTCCACCGCCATGGGCTTGGGCGTGCCTTCGGGCGCCTGCTCCCAGACCTTGACCGCCGTGCCCGCGGAGGATTCAT
This sequence comes from Achromobacter sp. NFACC18-2, assembly GCF_900108985.1. Classification (NCBI taxonomy): domain Bacteria; kingdom Pseudomonadati; phylum Pseudomonadota; class Betaproteobacteria; order Burkholderiales; family Alcaligenaceae; genus Achromobacter; species Achromobacter sp. NFACC18-2. The sequence goes on from NZ_FNYM01000016.1 coordinate 81,272, forward strand.
GGGCAACCATCGGATGGCAGGTGTCGGTCTGGTTGTCGACCAGCATCTTCCAGTTGCAGCGGTGCATGTAGCGCAGCACGCCGCCGGCGACTTCGAGGCGGCCTTCCGGCGAACGGTCGACCATGTTGTCCAGCGTGGACAGCGAGTCGCCGAAGAATTCCTCGAACGACTGGCCTTCGGGATTCAAGCGGCAGAACACGAAGCCGCGATGGTTGCGCACGTCCTTGACAGCGGCCATGCCCTGGCTGGCTTCGCAGTTTTCCAGGCCGGTGTTCTCGTAGCCCTTCTTCAGGGGAATCGACAGCAGGCTGCCGTCGGTCTTGAAGGTCCAGGCGTGGTAGGGGCAGCGGAAGAACTTGCCGGTGTTGCCGCAGGCGTCCCCCGCCACCATCGTGCCCTTGTGCGGGCAGCGGTTGTGCAGCACGCGCACGCTCTTGTCGCTGTGGCGCACCATCACCACGGGCTGGTTGCCCACGGTGGTGGTGATGTAGTCGCCCGGATTGGGCACCTGGCTGTCGTGGCCGACGTAGACCCAGGTGTTGGCGTACAGGCGCTCCATTTCCAGGTCGAACAGCTCCTGGTCGATGAAGAGATCCTTGTGGACCTCGGTGTCGCGCAACAGGGCGCGTATGGCGTCGGGATTGTCGCGGTACTTGGCCATGGTCGCTTCCTTGTCGGGGGCCTACAGATCCAGCACCAGGCGCGCGGACTTGGCGCGCGAGATGCAGATCTGGATGATCTTGCCGCTGGCCTTTTCGGTGTCGGAAAGGTAGTAGTCCCGGTGGTCGGGTTCGCCTTCCAGCACGGTGGCCTGGCAGACGCCGCATTCGCCGCGCTTGCAGTCGAACATCGGGTCGCAGCCTTCTTCTTCCATGACCTCGACGATGGTCTTGTCGGCGGGAATCGTCAGCGTGCGGCCGGACTGGCGCAGTTCGACCTCGAAGGGCTGGTCGCCGGCTTGCGGCGCCGCCGTCGCGAAGAGTTCGAAATGGATGTGGGCGTCGGGCCAGTGGCGCGCGTGCGCGCCCTGGATGACGGCGTCGATCAGGCCCTTCGGTCCGCAGACGTACAGATGCTGGCGCGGCGTGACCGATTCCAGCAGCGCCTGCAGGTCGAAGCGGCTGGACGGATCGTCGTCGGCGTGCAGCGTCAGGTCGCCGCCCGCCAGCGCCTGCAGTTCGGGCAGGAACGCAAGCTGGTCCTTGCTGCGGCCGCAGTAATGCAGGTGGAAGGCGCGGCCGGCGGCCTTGAGCGCGGCGGCCATGGACGCGATGGGCGTGATGCCGATGCCGCCCGCGATCAGCACGACGGGCTCGTCGCCCGCGGGCGATTCATGCAGCGGGAAATCGTTCTTGGGGCCTTCGACGCTCAGCGTGTCGCCCTCGGCCAGCGCGTGCATGTGGCGCGATCCGCCCTGGCTGGTCTCTTCCAGCCGCACGCCCAGGCGGTATTCGGCGGGCTCGGCGAAGCGTCCCGCTTCGGGGGCGAGCTGCACCAGGGAATAGCAGCGCGGGTCGCGTAGACCCGGGACCGTCACCTTCAGGTGCGCGCCGGGGCCGAAGGCGGGCAGCGCGCCGCCGTCTTCGCGCGCCAGCCGGAACGAGCGGATCAACGGTGATTCCTGCCGGACTTCCCGGACGATCAGTTTGAGTGTCTGCACGATGTCTGTCTCTTTCTGGTGTCGGCCTCAGGCGGCCAGTTTTTCCGCGATCTGGCGTTCCATCGGCTCGCATTTCACGTTGGCGAGCGCGGTGTCGCGCAGCGCGCGCAATGCCTCGGCGGCGTCGGGACGGCCGGCAAGCTGGTCTGCCGCGGCAATGAGCTGGCGGTACTTGCCGCCGCCGCGCGCATGGGTATCGCTATAGCCCTTGACCAGGCGGCGGCAGTTGACGGTCTCGACCGCCAGCGCGTAGTCGCGCGGTGCCAGCCGGGCGACCACCGCCAGCCAGGTTTCCTGGGATTCGGTCTCGATCTGGTGGCGCAGCGTGCTGCGCCGGAAGCGGCGCATGCCCGCGAGCGCGTACAGCATCAGGAATCCGCCCAGGGTGCCGCTGCGCAGGCGGCGGCCCTTGCCGAGGCGGCGCTCCACGAAGCCGCCGAACGCCTTGGATCCTTCGAGCCAGCGGCCCAGCCGCGTGGGCAGGGTGCCGCAGATTTCTTCCAGTCGGGGGTGCATGAACTCGGTCGTGTCGACGAGCTGGCCGGGGCGCGCGCCCACTTCCGTGCGTACGCGGTCAAAGCGCGTGCCGCGCGTCTTCAGGTCGGCCACGCGGATCACGTCGTCATAGGCCATGGCCGTGGCCACGTAGCGCGCCGCCGCACAGGTCAGCGCCCATTGCCGGGCGTCGCCGCCGTGCTGGGCGTCCAGGTCGCGGATCGCCTTCATGCGGCGCAGGTAGTCCTCGGCGTAGGCCAGGTCCTGGAACTCGATCTGGCGGCGCACGCCCGCGGTCAGCATGGGCTGCGCACAGGCGGGGAAGTCGCGGCGTATCGCGTCCAGCAAGGCCTGCGCGCGGGGGCTGGCCGCGCGTTCGGGCACGGACGGCACGGGCCGGGCCAGATCGATGGCGGCGGGCTGCCCCGGCGCCTTGTCGGCCGACTCGAATCCCAGCGCAAAGGCGCGCAGGCTTGCCTCCACGCCCAGGCCGGCGCGGCGCACGGTGGCCTCGAAGTCCTCGCGGGCGAAGGGCAGGGCGCCGCTGCCGGCCACCGCGCCGAACAGGCTGGCGCTGATCACGCTGCCGGCGCGATCGGCCAGGTCCTGCAGGTCGAAACAGAGGAAGCGCCGGGCCGCGGCGCGCCCGGCCTCCAGCACCTTGTTCGGATCGGCGATGCCGTTGCCGGGCGCGGATTTTTCGCTGACCGCGTAGCTGCGGTGCGAGGACGTGATCAGCACCGTGCGTTCGGGCGTCACCAGGCCGCGCTGGATGGCGCGGCCGCCTTCCATCAGTTCGGCGGCGACCACCAGGTCCACGTCGCCCGGGGTGGGCATCAGGGCCAGCGCGGGCTGGCGGCCGGCTCGCTGGACATCGGCCTCCGGCAGCAATTCCAGGTAGTAGATCGTCGCGCCCGTGCGCTGGGCCACGCCCGGCACCGAGGTGGTCTGCGCCCACCAGCCGGCATGCTCGGCCATGTCGACGATCCAGTCGGCCAGCACGCCGCCGCCCTGGCCGCCCATGGCCAGGATGGCGATCTTGATGGGGTTGCCTTGCTGCATCACCGCCGCGTTCATGGGGCTGGTTCCTTAAAGGGCGTTCTGGGCCAGGCGCGCCGCGCGGCGGCGCTGCAGAAAACCGATCACCGCGCCGCGCATGCGCGCCAGGAAACGGTCGGCGCCGGTCGGGTTGTGGATGATGTCGGCGCGGTAGAACGACGGGCACAGCACGGCGGCATGGGCGACCTCACCGCAATTGCCACAGCCCACGCAGCTGCTTTCCACGTGCGCGACGGGGTCTTCCTTGAGCGGATCGCCGCTGTCCTTCACCGTCAGCGACGGGCAGCCGGACAGCCGGATACAGGCGTGGTCGCCGGTGCAGACGTCGGGGTCCACGCCGAAGCGTTCCTTCACCACGCGCTTGCCTTCCTTGACCGCCTTGTTGAAGAGCGGCTTCACGCGCCGCTGCTTGTTCAGCATGCATTCGGACTGCGCGATGATGACCTTGGGGCCCTTGATGTCCGTGGTCAGTGCCTCTTCAAGGGTGGCGCGCACCTTGGCCACGTCGTAGGTCCGGTCCAGCGTGCGCACCCACTTCACGCCCACGCCGCGCACGGCGGCGTCGATGGGGTTGTTGGTCGAGCGGTCGGGATTGTCGGCGCGCGAGGACAGGATGTCCTGTCCGCCGGTGGCCGAGGCGTAGAAGTTGTCGACGATGACGATGACGCCGTCGTACTTGTTGAAGACCGCGTTGCCGATGCCGGACGCCAGCCCGTTATGCCAGAAGCCGCCGTCGCCCATGATGGAGATGGGCCGCTTGGCGGCGGGCACGTTGAAGGCCGCCGCGCTGGACGCGCCCAGTCCGTAGCCCATCGTGGTGGCGCCCAGGTTGAAGGGCGGCAGGATGGAGAACAGGTGGCAGCCGATGTCGCAGGAAATGTGATGCTGGCCCAGCGTTTCCTGCGCCAGCGTCAGCGCGGAAAAGATGGGCCGTTCCGGACAGCCCGTACAGAAGCCCGCGGGACGCGGCGGCACCACGGCGGCCAGGTTCTCGACGTGCTTGTGGAAGGTGATCGGCTGTTCGGCGGGGCGCGCAGGCTTGGGGCGCGACACTTCCGTAATGGTGAGCTGGCGCGCGTCGTCCTGTGTTTGGCCCGTTGCCTGCGCCTGCGCGTCCGCCGCCACGGCCGGATGCGTCTGCAACGATTCGGGCCGGTTGCGCTTGAGGAATTCGCGCAGGCCGTCGCGCATGACTTGGGTGGTGTATTCGCCGGCCATCGGCAGCACGTCCTTGCCGGACAGGCGCGTGCCCACGCCCGCGCGGCGCAGCACCGCATGCAGGTTCTGCTCGATGTAGTCGGGCTGGCCTTCTTCCAGCAACAGCACCGCGCGCTTGCCGCGGCAGAAATCGATGACCTCGTCCTCGATGACGGGGTAGGTCACGTTCATGACGTAGAGCGGGATGCGGCTGTTGCCGAAGTTGTCGGCCAGGCCCAGAAGCTGCAGCGCGCGGATGACGCCGTTGTACAGGCCGCCCTGCAGGATCAGGCCGATGTCGTCCTGGTCGCCGTCGAAGTGCTCGTTGAGCTGGTGTTCCTTGATGTAGCGGATGGCGGCGGGCCAGCGCTCCTTGATCTTTTCCTGTTCGTGCAGGAACGACGCGGGCGGCAGCACGATGCGGCTAGTGTCGCGCGCCGGGCTTTCCAGCGCCTCGGCCAGCGAGAAGGCGGGCCGCTTGTTTTCCTTGGCGATGAAGCGCCCGTGCACATGGCAGCCGCGGATGCGCAATTGCAGCATCACGGGCGTCTTGCTGGCTTCCGACAGCGAGAAGCCGTCTTCCACCGCCTTGACCATGCTTTCCAGATTGGGACGCGGGTCCAGCAGCCAGATCTGCGACTTCATAGCGAACGCGTGCGAGCGTTCCTGCATGATGGACGAGCCTTCGCCGTAGTCTTCGCCCACGATGACCAGCGCGCCGCCCGTGACGCCGCCCGAGGCCAGGTTGGCCAGCGCGTCGGACGCGACGTTGGTGCCCACGGTGGACTTCCAGGTGACGGCGCCGCGGATGGGGTACATGACCGAAGCGGCCAGCGTGGCGGCGGCGGTGGCTTCCGAGGCGCTGGCCTCGAAGTGCACGCCCAGTTCCTGCAGGATGTCGTTGGCGTCGGCCAGCACGTCCATCAGGTGCGAGATCGGCGATCCCTGATACCCGGCGACGTAGCCCACGCCCGATTGCAGCAGCGCCTTCGTGACCGCAAGAATCCCTTCGCCGCGGAATTCCTCGCCCGCGCCGATACGCAGTTGCTGGACTTCTTTCTTGAAAGACCTTTCTGCCATCTGGATCCCTTTCGCGGACCCTGCCGGGTCCCTAATCCGTGCTGCCCCGCAGCATCACATTGCCACGAAAACATCGCTTGAAAAATACTTTAGGAGTCAACGTTTTAGCTGTCAATAAAAAAGATGAAATTTCATGGAAATTAAAAAATATCACGCTAAAACAAGGGTGTATATACTGGTTGTTCTCTAGGTTTTTGGTCGAGGCGGGGCGCTGATATGGTGCAAAAACGGGTTGCGATTCGGGGTATACCCTGTGCTGCGCAACAGCATTGCGGTACATCATGGCGCGTGGCTGCGCCGTCGTGGTGCAATGCGCTTTTCGGCAAAGGGGCGGGCCTTGGAAACCAGTGCGTGGGAGCAAAGCAACATGCGGCCAGATAAGCCACGCGGCGCGCGCGCGGCCGTCGCGGGCCCCCGGTTCGTCGACGGCTACCTGGCCTATCTGCTGGCGCAGGCCAGCCAGCGCATCTCGGCGGAATTCCACCAGCAGGTAAAGGCCGCCGGCTTGTCGGTGACCGAATGGCGGGTGCTGGCCAGCCTTCAGGGCAGCGCGGGCGAAACCATCGGCAGCCTGGCGGTGCTGGCCATCACCAAGCAGCCCACGCTGAGCAAGGTGGTGCAGCGCATGGAGGCCGACGGGCTGGTGGCCCGCACCGGCGTGCGCGCCGACCGGCGCCAGACGCGGGTGTGCATCACGGCCAAGGGCTCGAACCTCATCGGTGGCCTGTGCGAGCAGGCGTTGCAGCACCAGAAGGCCGTGCTGGCGCCCTTCGGCGAAGAGAAGGCCGCGCTTCTGATCGAAATGCTGGATGTGCTGATGACCGAGCACGTCCCCCTGGAGCTTCCGCTGGACGCCGACGACTAGGGCCGATGCTTGCGGACAATCGAACATTGTTCGGTTCAATTGTTTTGTTACAAGCTTATATGTCCCTGATTGCGTTTCCTCTGTGAAAACCCCCTCCGGTACGCATAAACCCTGAATTGACGCGGTTCTCGCGGGTAGGCACACTCGCGCCGGTATTCAGACTACTGTCAGGAGTTGATACTTATGCGCCGCACTCTGATTGCTATCGCGATCGCCGCCGCCGTGGCAGTGCCCTCGATCGGGCAAGCCAAGACCTTCCGCTGGGCCGCTCAAGGCGACATCCTCACCTTCGACCCGCACTCGCAGAACGAAGGCATGACGATCGCCGCCAACAGCTACATCTACGAGCCCCTGGTCGACTACGACAAGTCTTTCAAGCTTTCCCCGCGCCTGGCCACCGAATGGGAACAGGTGTCGCCCACGCTGTACCGCTTCAAGCTGCGGCCCAACGTGAAATTCCATGACGGCGCCGCGTTCACCGCGGACGACGTGGTGTTCTCGATCCATCGCGCCATGGCGCCGACATCGAACTACAAGGCCTACACCACGGGCATCAAGGAAGCGCGCAAGGTCGATGACCTGACCGTCGAGATCGAAACCTCGGCGCCCAACCCCGTGCTGCTGCGCCAGTTGACCAACGTGTTCATCATGAACAAGGCCTGGTCCGAGAAGAACAACATCGCCAAGCCGCAGGACTTCGTCAACAAGGAAGACACCTTCGGCGCGCGCAACACCAACGGCACCGGTCCCTACAAGCTCAAGAGCCGCGAAGTCGACGTGCGCACGGTCTTCGAGGAAAACAAGGACTGGTGGAACAAGGCCGGCAAGGTCGGCAACGTGACCGAAGTCGTGTTCACGCCGATCAAGCAGAACGCCACGCGCACCGCCGCGCTGCTGTCGGGCGAGATCGACTTCGTGCTCGACCCCGCCGCGCAGGACCTGGACCGCCTGCGCCAGTCGCAGAAGGTGGTCGAGGGCAACGAATACCGCACCATCTACCTGGGCCTGGACCAGAAGCGTCCCGAGCTGCAGTACTCGAACATCAAGGGCAAGAACCCGTTCCAGGACATCCGCGTGCGCGAGGCGCTGTACCGCGCCATCGACGTGGACGCCATCAAGCGCGCCGTGATGCGCGGCCTGTCCGCGCCCACCGGCACGATGATCGCGCCGCAGGTGCATGGCTGGACGGAATCCCTGCACAAGCGCGTGCCGTACGACCCCGAAAAGGCCCGCGCGCTGCTCAAGGAAGCCGGCTACGACGGCACGCTGAACTTCACGCTGGACTGCCCGAACAACCGCTACATCAACGACGAAGCCATCTGTCAGGCCGTGGTGGGCATGTGGGCCAAGGTCGGCGTGAAGGCGACCATGAACGCCATGCCGCGCGCCACCTACTTCCCGAAGGTGCAGTCGTTCGACACCAGCGCCTACCTGTTCGGCTGGGGCGTGCCCACCTTCGACGCCATGTACACGCTGCAGAACCTGATCCGCACCAAGGGCGAGGGCGCGGACGGCATGTACAACCTGGGCAACTACAGCAACAAGGAACTGGACGTCATCATCGACCGGATCAAGACCGAGACCGATCCGAAGAAGCGCGACGCCGATATCGTCACGGTGCTGGAAGGGCACGCCAAGGACTTCGGGCATATCCCGCTGCATGACCAGGTCATCCCCTGGGCGATGCGCAAGAACGTCACGGTCGTCCACCGCGCCGACAATCGCCTCGTTGCCGATTGGGTCAAGATCGACTGATCCAGGCTAACCAGACGGCGGGACCTGCCCGGTTCCGCCGTCTTGCTTTTTTCCGCCTATGTTCGCTTTCATACTGCGTCGCCTGTTGCAGGCCGTAGCGGTGATGCTCACCGTCGCGCTACTGGCCTTCGTGCTTTTCCAATACGTGGGCGACCCTGTCACCATCATGCTGGGGCAGGACGCCACCGATGCCGAGCGCATCGAACTTCGAGAACGCCTGGGCCTGAACGACCCCGCCATCGTGCAATTCGGCCACTTCGTGGTCAACGCCATGCAGGGCAATTTCGGCATTTCCCTGCGCCAGAGCGAACCCGTTTCCTCCCTGCTGAAGTCCCGCCTGCCGGCCACGCTGGAGCTGTCCATGGTGGCCGCGCTGCTGGCGCTGGTCGTGGGCGTGCCGCTGGGCGTGTACACGGCCCTCAAGCGCAACAGCCTGTTTTCGCAGCTGCTGCTGGCCGGCTCGCTGCTGGGGGTGTCGCTGCCCACCTTCCTGATCGGCATTCTGCTGATCCTGGTGTTTTCGGTGCAGCTGGGCTGGCTGCCCAGCTACGGGCGCGGCGAGACGGTCAGCCTGGGTTGGTGGACGTCGGGACTGTTCACCGCGACGGGCTGGAAGCATCTCATCCTGCCGTCCATCACGCTGTCGCTCTTTCAGATGACGCTGGTGCTGCGCCTGGTGCGCTCCGAAATGCTGGAGGTCCTGCGCTCGGACTACATCAAGTTCGCACGCGCCCGGGGATTGAAGCGCCGCGCCATCCACTTCGGCCATGCGCTCAAGAACACGATGGTGCCGGTCATCACCATCACCGGCCTTCAGCTGGGCGGCATCATCGCCTTCGCCATCGTGACCGAGACGGTGTTCCAGTGGCCGGGCATGGGCCTGCTCTTCATCCAGGCCGTGCAATTCGCTGACGTGCCGGTGATGGCCGCGTACCTGTGCCTCATCGCGCTGGTGTTCGTGGTGATCAACCTGATCGTCGATCTTCTGTATTTCGTCGTGGACCCGCGGCTGCGTTCCGGGCTGACTCGCGGCGGGGGGGCTCACTGATGCGCGCCGTACTCAAACGCTGGTGGGACAGCGACATCGCCTGGGCCTGGCGCAGGGCGCCCGTGGCCATCGCGGCCACGCTGCTGCTGGCGGCCCTGCTGATCGGCTCCTTCGGGGCCGGCTGGGTCGCGCCGCACAATCCGTTCGACCTGACCAAGGTGGAACTGCTGGACGCGCTGCTGCCGCCGGCCTGGGAGCCCAACGGACAGGCCACGTACCTGCTGGGCACCGACAGCCAGGGCCGCGACCTGTACTCGGCCATCCTCTACGGCACGCGCGTGTCGCTGCTGATCGGCCTGGCGTCGGTGTTTTTGTCGATGCTGATCGGCATCGTGCTCGGCCTGGTTTCGGGCTATGCGGGCGGGCGCATCGATGCCTTCATCATGCGCGTGGCCGACGTGCAGCTTTCGTTTCCCGCCATCTTGATCGCGCTACTCATCGACGGCGTGGCGCGGGCGGCGGTGCCCCGCGAGATGCACGAGCTGATCGCCTTTCCCGTCCTGATCGGCGCCATCGCGCTGGCCGGCTGGCCGCAGTACGCCCGCACGGTGCGCGGCTCGACGCTGGTCGAGAAGAACCGCGAATACGTGCAGGCGGCGCGCGTGATCGGCGTGGCCTCGCCCGTCATCATGTTCCGCCACGTGCTGCCCAACGTGCTGGGGCCGGTGCTGGTGCTGGCGACGGTGCACCTGGCCACCGCCATCATCACCGAGGCGACGCTGTCGTTCCTGGGGGTGGGCGTGCCGCCGACCGCGCCGTCGCTGGGCACGCTGATCCGCATTGGCAACGATTTCCTGTTTTCCGGAGAGTGGTGGATCACCATTTTCCCGGGTGCGGCGCTGGTGTTGCTGGTGCTGTCGGTCAACCTGCTGGGCGACTGGCTGCGCGATGCGCTCAACCCCCGCCTGAATTGACCCACCCCCGAAGCGCCTGCGGCGCTTCCCCCTCAAGGGGGCGCCGCGGGCGGACCGGGAAACCCGGATCCGCTGCGGCCCCGCTGGCGTGTGCAACAGGTATTTGAATAGAGGTATCGCGCATGAGCGTATTACTAGAGGTCCGCAACCTGCGCGTGGAGTTTCCCACGCGCCGCGGCACGCTACGCGCCCTGGACGACGTGTCGTTTTCCATCCAGGCGGGTGAAGTCCTGGGCGTGGTGGGCGAATCCGGCGCCGGCAAATCGCTGACCGGCGCTTCCATCATCGGCCTGCTCGAACCGCCGGGCCGCATCGCGGGCGGCGAAATCCTGCTGGCGGGCCGGCGCATCGACAACCTGCCCGACGAACAGATGCGCCGCGTGCGCGGCCGCGAGATCGGTGCGGTGTTCCAGGACCCGCTGACGTCGCTGAACCCGCTGTACACGGTGGGCAGGCAGCTCGCCGAAACCATCGTGACCCACCTGGACATGTCGTGGTCGCAGGCGCGCAACCGGGCGGTCGAGCTGCTGGCGGCCACGGGCATTCCCGCCGCGCGCGAGCGCATCGACCACTACCCGCATCAGTTTTCCGGCGGCATGCGCCAGCGCGTGGTGATCGCGCTGGCCCTGGCCGCGGAACCGAAGCTGGTGGTCGCCGACGAACCCACGACCGCGCTGGACGTGTCGATCCAGGCGCAGATCATCGAGCTGCTCAAGCGCCTGTGCCGCGAGAACGGCACGGCCGTCATGCTGATCACCCACGATATGGGCGTGATCGCCGAGACCGCCGACCGCGTCGCGGTGATGTACGCGGGCCGCGTGGCCGAGATCGGCCCGGTGGCCGACGTGATCCACCATCCGCGCCACCCCTATACGGCGGGGCTGATGGGCTCCATCCCTACGCTGGAAGGCCACGCCGAAAGGCTGGTGCAGATCGACGGCAGCATGCCGCGTCTGAACGCCATTCCGCCGGGATGCGCGTTCAATCCGCGCTGCAGCCAGCGGCTGCCGCGCTGCGCGCACGAACGGCCCGAGCTAATGCCGGCGGGCACGTCGCGCGCGGCCTGTTGGCTGCATGACACGGGCAATACGATGGAGGTGGCCGCATGAGCACGCCCTTGGTGGAAGTAAAGGACGCGGCGCGCTGGTTCGATGTGTCGCCCCCCTGGCTGGAGCGCACGCTGGCGCGCAAGCCGAAAGTGATGCTGCGCGCGGTCGATGGCGTGTCGTTCGACATCGCCCGCGGCGAAACGCTGGCCTTGGTGGGCGAATCCGGCTGTGGAAAGTCCACGGTGGCGCGCATGCTGGTCGGGCTGTATGGACTAACCCGGGGCGACATCCGCTTCGACGGCCAGCCGCTGTCGCGCATGTCGGAGCCGGGCGGCCGCGCCTTGCGCAAGCGCCTGCAGATGATTTTCCAGGACCCCTATGCCAGTCTGAACCCGCGCTGGCGCGTGGGCCGCATCATCGCCGAGCCGATGCTGACCCATACGCAGATGACGCCCGACGCGCGCGTGGCGCGCGTCAGCGACCTGCTGCGGCAGGTGGGCCTGGACCCGGCCGACCAGGGGCGCTACCCGCACCAGTTCTCGGGCGGCCAGCGCCAGCGCATTTCGATCGCGCGCGCGCTGGCGGTCAATCCGGAGTTCCTGGTGTGCGACGAGCCCACCTCGGCGCTGGACGTGTCGGTGCAGGCCCAGGTGCTGAACCTGATGAAGGACCTGCAGCGCAAGCTGGGGCTCACGTACCTGTTCATTTCCCACAACCTGGCCGTGGTGCACCACGTCGCCGATCGCGTGGGGGTGATGTACCTGGGCCGCATGGTGGAAGTGGCGCCGCGCGACGAACTGTTCGCCCGGCCGCGGCATCCCTACACGCGGATGCTGCTGGAAGCGATCCCCGACATCAATGGCGCGGGCAAGCCGCGCACGGCGGTGGCCGGAGAGGTGCCCAACCCGTTGAATCCGCCGTCCGGATGCACCTTCCATCCGCGCTGCCCGCACGCCAATGACCGGTGCCGGGCCGAGGCGCCGGTGGCGATGCTGGCCGGCGTGTCGATCGTGGCGTGCCACGCGGTGCAGGAAGGCCGGATCACGGCGTGATGCGGCAAGCGCCGTGGCCGGGGCGCCCGTCCGGGCCGCGGCGCGCGCCGCTCAATGGCGGTGATTGTGGACGTCGTCGTACGGAATGCCGTCGTCGTCGTCCGCGCCGTCCGCCTCCTCATCGTCGTCCTCTTCTTCCTCGTCCGGGTCCGGCTGCGGTTCTTCGCTGAGGGCAAAGGGCAGCACGTCTTCGAGGCTGTCGGACCAGGCGGATTCTTCGCCGTCGTGGTCCAGCTTGATGAAGCGCTCGCCGTCGTTCAGCGAGATCTGGATCGCCCAGAGGTACAGGCAGTCGTAGGTGTCGTCGTCGGACTGGGGCAGGCCGCCGCGGTTGCCCAGCAGCCGCGCGCCCGGGCCGCCCATCTGCACGTGCGTCTGTTCCTCGTCGGTTTCGGCTTTCTCGTCCATCGGGACGCCAAAGGTCACCCATTCGGTGCCTTCGTCGCCCAGCACCACTTCGGCCAGCACGGGCTTGCCCAGGTAGGCGCTGAGCGCGTCCGCGGTCTTGGCCAGCATGTCCAGTTCGGGTGCGCTGAAATGGGTCAAGGAGGCGGGGGGAGTGGCAGAAGCGGACATGAAGATTCCTGGGCGCGATGAAGCCGCGACGGCACGGCAGATACGTCAGCCGCTATTGTCGCGCGAACTGCGCTGCGGTGCATCGGACGCTTGGATTACGAATAAACGCGGGCATGGCAGGCAAACGCGGCCACGTCAGGCGCCCGCGGGCAGGCCGCGCTTGCGGGCGCTGTCCGGCGATTCGCCGGTCAGCCGCTGGAACATGGCGATGAAGGCGGAGGGACTGCTGTAGCCCAGCTCGCGCGCCACCGCCTGCACCGGACGGCCTTCGTCCAGCAGGCCCAGCGCGCTGACCACGCGCAGCCGCTGGCGCCAGTCGTTGAACGACATGCCCAGGTGCTGCTGGCAATGACGCAGCAGCGTGCGCTCGGTGATCCCCGCTGTGCCGGCCCAGTAGGCCGCGCCGCGCCTGTCGCCGGGCGTGCGCTGCAGCGCGGACAGGACCGGCGCCAGGATGGGATCGCTGGTGGAGGGCAGATAGCTGGCGTAGGCGCGCGCCTGGCGGGCCTGGTCGATGACGATCTGCGCCATTCTCCGGTCTTCCGGCGTCAACGGATGGCAGATGCCGCGCCGTTCGAAGTCCGCCAGGATCGCCCGCATGACGGGGCTGATCTCCAGCGTGCAGGGCACGTCGGGCAAGCCCGCGCAGGCCCCGGCCGGGATGTCGATGCAGGCGTAGTGCACTTCGCCTGCGTTCTGGCAGCAGTGCTCCACCCCGGGAGGTATCCAGATGGCGTACTGCGGCGGCGACAGATAGGTCACGCCGCGGATGCCGATTTCCATGATGCCGGAGATGGCGAAATTCAGCTCGGCCCAGGGCGAGGTGTGGCGCTTCATGCGCGAATTGGGCGTGAAGTGCAGGATGCGGCAGGCCAGCGGGTAGGGCAGGTGTTCGGCCAGGATCGGAAAGTCGACGGCAGGCGCCATGTCGGATGTTCGCGTGGTTTTGTCTGTTTTTCAGTATATACATCATGTCGGACGCGGCCTACACTGGCCTGCCTTTCGTATCCCCGCTGGTCAGTTTCGATGACGCGCTCCGACGCCCCGCACACCCCGTTCCGATTCTTCCTTTTCCCGCTCCTGGCGGCCCTGATCTGGTCGATCAACATGATCGTGACCAAGATGGCGGCCGGGGTGATCGCGCCGGCCGCCATCGGCTTTTACCGCTGGGCGCTGGCGGGCGCGGTGCTGACCCCGTTTGCGCTGCCGGGCGTATGGGCCCAGCGCCGCCTGGTGCTGGCGCATTGGCCCAAGTTCGCCGTGCTGGGCGGACTGGGCATGGCGCTGTACCAGGGGCTGGCGTACGTGGCCGCGTCCTCCACCACCGCCACCAACATGGGCTTCATCACCGCGATGATTCCGCTGCTGACCGTCGCGGTCATGGCGGTGGTGATGCGCGAACGGCCGTCGGCCATGGCGGTGCTGGGCGGCCTCGTGTCGCTGGCCGGCCTGGCGCTCCTGATCGGCGAGGGCGATCCGGCCCGGCTGCTGTCCCTGGGCGCCAATCGCGGCGACGTGCTGATGGGGCTGGGCGCGCTGGCCTACGCCCTGTATGGCGTGCTGCTCCGGCGCTGGTCCTTGCCGGTCGGACCGTGGCAATCGCTGTACGTGCAGGTCGCCTTCGGCATCCTGTTCCAGTTGCCTGCCTTCCTGCTGGCGCCGCCGTCGCCGCTGAACGCCGCCAACGTGCCGCTGGTGCTCTACGCGGCGGTCTTCCCGTCGCTGTTCGCGCCTTACCTGTGGATGCAGGGCGTGCGGCACCTGGGACCCAACCGCGCCAGCATCTTCCTGAACGTCATGCCCGTGTTCACCGTCGCCATCGCGGCGCTGTTCCTGGACGAGAAACCGCATCTCTTCCACATCGCGGGCGGCGCCCTGGCGGTGGCCGGCGTGATGCTGGCGCAGATGCGCACGCCGGGCCTGCCCCGGCGCGCCCCCAAGGCCGGCTGACGCAAGACGGGGGCGGATCGCCGCCGCCGCACGCCGGCCGGGGTTCCGGCCTACAATCAACGGTTTCTCAGCTATATCTCTTCTACGAGCCCATGGCCCAATACGTCTACACCATGAACCGCGTCGGCAAGATCGTGCCGCCCAAGCGGCAGATCCTGCGCGATATCTCGCTTTCGTTTTTTCCGGGCGCCAAGATCGGCGTGCTGGGCCTGAACGGCTCGGGCAAGTCGACGCTGCTCAAGATCATGGCGGGCGTCGACCGCGAGATCGAAGGCGAAGCCATCCCCATGCCGGGCCTGAACATCGGCTACCTGCCGCAGGAACCGCAGCTCAACCCCGAGCACACGGTCCGCCAGGCCGTCGAAGAAGGCCTGGGCGCGGTCGTCACCGCCAAGAAGCGCCTGGACGAGGTCTACGCCGCCTACGCCGAACCCGATGCGGATTTCGACGCGCTGGCCGCCGAACAGGCCGAACTGGAAGCCATCATCGCCGCCGCCGCCTCCAGCGGTTCGGACGATATCGAGCACCAGATGGAGATCGCCGCCGACGCGCTGCGCCTGCCGCCCTGGGACGCCATCGTCGGCAACCTGTCCGGCGGTGAAAAGCGCCGCGTGGCCCTGTGCCGACTGCTGCTGTCCAAGCCCGACATGCTGCTGCTGGACGAACCCACCAACCACCTGGATGCCGAAAGCGTCGAGTGGCTGGAGCAATTCCTGCACAAGTTCCCCGGCACCGTCGTGGGCGTGACCCACGATCGCTACTTCCTGGACAACGCCGCCGAATGGATCCTCGAACTGGACCGCGGCTACGGCATTCCCTGGAAGGGCAACTACAGCTCGTGGCTGGAACAGAAGGAAGACCGCCTCAAGCAGGAAGAATCCTCGGAATCGGCACGCCAGAAGACCATCAAGAAGGAACTGGAGTGGGTGCGCCAGAACCCCAAGGGACGCCAGGCCAAGGCCAAGGCGCGCCTGGCGCGCTTCGAGGAACTGTCGTCCTATGAATACCAGAAGCGCAACGAAACCCAGGAAATCTTCATTCCGGTGGGCGAGCGCCTGGGCAACGAGGTCATCGAATTCAACAACGTCAGCAAGGCCTACGGCGACCGCCTGCTGATCGACAACCTCAGCTTCAAGGTGCCGCCGGGCGCCATCGTGGGCATCATCGGCGCCAACGGCGCCGGTAAGTCGACGCTGTTCCGCATGATCTCGGGCCGCGAGCAGCCGGATTCGGGCGAAGTCAAGATCGGCCAGACCGTCAAGCTCGCCTACGTCGACCAGTCGCGCGATGCGCTGGAAGACAAGAAGACCGTGTTCGACGCGGTGTCGGACGGTGCCGACATCCTGACCGTGGGCAAGTTCGAAATGTCGTCGCGTGCCTACCTGGGCCGCTTCAACTTCAAGGGCGGCGACCAGAACAAGGTCGTGGGCCAGCTCTCGGGCGGCGAACGCGGCCGCCTGCACATGGCCAAGACGCTGATCGCCGGCGGCAACGTGCTGCTGCTCGACGAACCGTCCAACGACCTCGACGTCGAAACCCTGCGCGCGCTGGAAGACGCGCTGCTGGAGTTCCCGGGCAGCGTCATGGTGATCAGCCACGATCGCTGGTTCCTGGACCGTATCGCCACGCACATCCTGGCCTTCGAAGGCGACTCGCAGGTCGTGTTCTTCGACGGCAACTACCAGGAATACGAAGCCGACAAGAAGCGCCGCCTGGGCGAAGAGGGCGCCAAGCCCAAGCGCCTGCGCTACAAGGCCCTGAAGTAAGCCGGCTCGCGGCTGATCGCTGATCGCTGATCGGCACCACGGATCCCGGCCTGCGCGCCGGGATTTTTTTGGCGTCTGGCGCCCTGCAGGCATGGGCTTTCAGTTCGCAACGCTGCCTACCGGGTGCCAGACACCGCCCGCCGCGCGGGGTTATCCTGGGGCATTGTCCTGGGAGTCTTTCATCATGCTGCTGTCCGCCTCCGATTCCACCCTGCTGATCGTCGACATGCAGGGCCGCCTGATGCCCGCCATCCACGACGGCGATGCCGTGCTCAACGCCGCGCACAAGCTGGCGCAGGCCGCCCGCCTCCTCGACGTGCCGGTGGTGGCCACCGAGCATCACGGCAAGATGCTGGGCGTCACGGTGGACCCGTTGCGCGAGCAGGTGCAGGCCACTTTCCAGAAAATGCACTTTTCCTCGGCCCGCGAGCCCGGGTTCGATGGCTGGCTGCCGGCCTCGCGCCGGACGGTGCTGGTGGCCGGCTGCGAGGCGCACATCTGCGTCCTGCAGACCGTGATCGGCCTGATCGAGCTGGGCTACAAGGCGGTGCTGGTGGCGGACGCCGCCGGCTCGCGCAAGCCCTCGGACCACCACGCTGCCCTGCGCCGCGCGCGCGCCCATGGCGCCGAGATCGTCACGTCGGAAATGGCGATTTTCGAGTGGATGGAGACCTGCGAGCATCCGCGCTTCCGCGACGTGTTACGTCTGGTCAAATAGCGGGCCGCCCCTGCAACATGGTTCCCTGGGGAGTGCAAAGATCCGCTCTCCCTTTGACACAATTCCTGGGCAAACCTAACAGTGTGTCCCCGGATATTTTGCGATCCTGAAGGCTCTGAATCCCAAAAGGTCCGCGCGCTCGCGTCACGGTTCACCGGTGCGGCCCCCGGGTACAAGAACAGGAGCTTCATCATGAAAATCGCATCGCTTTCCAAGATCTGTGCCGCCGTGGCCTTGGCCGCCACCATGGCGGGTTGTTCATCGTGGGATGGCATGAGCCATCGCCAGAAGAGCACGGTGGGGGGCGCCGCGCTGGGCGGTGTCGCCGGCGCCGTGATCACGAACGGCGGCGTGCTCGGCACCGTGGGCGGCGCGGCCATCGGCGGGGTGATTGGCGATCAGGTCGGCAAGCGCTGATCTTTCCACGCCCCAAAAGCAACGCCCGGCAATGCCGGGCGTTTTTTGCGCGGTGCGCGCGGCCAGGCCGCGCGCGCGACGAGGCATCAGGTCTCGTTCTGCGGCATCTCGATCTTCACTTCCAACACTTCCAGCGTGTCCTGGCGTTCCAGGTGCACCTTGATGTCTTCAGGATTGATCTTCACGTACTTGGAGATGACCGCGATCAGTTCCTGCTGCAACTGGGGCAGGTAATCGGGCGAATCCCCGCGGCCACGCTCGTGGGCCAGGATGATCTGCAACCGTTCTTTGGCGACGGACGCGGAGGTCTTCTTTTGACCGAGCAGAAACGACAGGAAGGACATCGCTTACTTTCCTCCGAACAGGCGCTTCAGGAAACCGGGCTTTTCGTAGTCGGTAAAGCGCAGCGCCTTGTCTTCGCCCAGGTAGCGGCTGACGACGTCCTTGTAGGCTTCCGAGACGTCGGTGTCTTTCAGGTGAATGGCGGGCAGGCCCTGGTTCGACGCCTGCAGCACGGCTTCGGACTCGGGGATCACGCCGATCAGCTTGATGCGCAGGATGTCTTCGATGTCGGTCAGCGACAGCATCTCGCCGTCGGACACGCGCTTGGGGTTGTAGCGCGTCAACAGCAGGTATTCCTTGACCGGTTCGTCGCCATCGACGGCGCGCTTGGACTTGGCCGCCAGGATGCCCAGGATGCGGTCCGAGTCGCGCACCGAGGAGACCTCGGGGTTCGTGACCACCAGCGCGTCGTCGGCGAAGTAGGCCGCCATCAGCGCGCCGGTCTCGATGCCCGCCGGCGAGTCGCAGACGATGTAGTCGAAGCCCATTTCCTTCAGGTCGTTGATGACCTTTTCCACGCCTTCCTGCGTCAGCGCGTCTTTGTCGCGCGTTTGCGAGGCGGGCAGGATGAACAGGTTCTCGAGCTGCTTGTCCTTGATCAGCGCCTGCTTGAGGGTGGCCTCGCCCTGGATCACATTGACGAAGTCGTACACCACGCGACGCTCGCAACCCATAATGAGGTCGAGATTGCGCAGGCCGACGTCAAAGTCGATGACAGCCGTCTTGTGGCCCCGCATCGCGAGGCCCGCGGAAAAACTGGCGCTCGTCGTGGTCTTGCCCACGCCGCCTTTGCCGGAAGTCACCACAACAATGCGTGTCATGACGATCAAACCCTTATGTTCGAATAAATCGCGTTATCGTAAAGCAAAAAGCCCATGTAAGGCTTCTTACAGGATGTGTTGAGATTTGAGCGGGCAGCGGCCGCGCCGCCGCCTCGCAACCAGACGCAAACCGAGGCGTCCGGGGGCCGGCATCAAGCCTTGAGGGCCTCGATGCGCAAGGTGTCGCCGTCCAGGCGGACCAGCGCGGGCTGGTTCTGCAGCGCGCCGTCGAGCTTGTCTTCGACCACGCGGTACACGCCCGCCACGGCCAGCAGTTCCGCATCCAGATGCGTCGTGAAGATGCGCGCCGACGTGTCGCCGCGCGCGCCGGCCATGGCCTTGCCGCGCAGCGGACCGTACACGTGGACGTTGCCGTCGGCGATGACTTCCGCACCCTGGCTGACCATGCCGATCACCACCAGGTCCGTGTGGCGCGCATAGATGCGCTGCCCCGAGCGCAGCGGCCGCGTGACCACCAGCGCCGAGGACGAGTGCGGCGCCGACGGCGTGGGACTGGCGGCCGACGTCGTGCTGCTGGCGGCGCGCGCCGGCAGCGGGTCTGCCGCGGGCTTGGCCTGCGCGTCGGCCTGGGCCGCGGGCGTCTCCGCCGCATTGGCCGAGGTGTCGGTGGGCGCGGGGGCGATTTCGACGGCGGCGGCCGGCACGGACGGCACCGGCGTCGCGACATCGTTGGGCGGCGCGGTGTCGACTACGGGGGCGGGGCGGGCGGCGGGCGTGGACAGTTCGACCGGCGTCAGGCCCGCGTCGCGCGCGGCCTGCAGGTTCACGCCTTCGGCCACGACGCCGATCGGGGGCAGGTTGTGGCCGCGCAGCGATTCCACCAGCGCCGGCCAGTCGATCTTTTCCTCGACCCGGCTGGCGTCGATGACGACGGGCTCGTTTTCAAAGAAGCTGCCGGCATCCGCCATGCGCTTGGTGAGCGCTGCGTTCAGGCGTTCGGGGTCGGCGCTATGCAAAACCACCCGGATGGCATAAAGGGTGGCGCTCTTGAAGTCCAGGGCTAGGGATTCAGTGTTCATCTTGATTGTGGCTGGCGGTCCGGGCGCCGAAAAACGGCGCGCTCAACCGGCTGCGGGATGTCGGGGATGATAACCCGCCCAGGGCGGGCTGAGCCGGCCGCACAGCGAAAGAAAAAGGCGTCGCAAGACGCCTTTTCCCCGTATTGCGCGCGCGGGAGGTCAGCCCTGGGCCCAGGAATCGCGCAAGGTCACGATGCGGTTCAGCACCGGCGTCTGCGGCGTCGAGTCCTTGAGGTCGGCCGTGAAGTAGCCCAGGCGCTCGAACTGCCAGGTGGCGCCCGGCGTGGCGACCGTGCCCGGTTCCAGCCAGGCCGTGACGGTCTCTTTGGAATTGGGGTTCAGGCAGGCCAGGAAGTCCTTGTCGCCGCCATCCGGACGCGGATCGGCGAAGAGGCGGTCGTACAGGTGGATCTGCGCGGGCACCGCGTGCGCGGCGCTGACCCAGGTGATGTTGCCCTTGACCTTGACGCTGTCGGCGCCCGGCGTGCCGCTCTTGGTGTCCGGCAGGTATTCGGCCTGCACTTCGACGACCTCGCCGGCCTCGTTCTTGGTGAAGCCGGTGCAACGCACGACATAGCCGTACTTCAGGCGCACGGTGTTGCCGGGGAAGAGGCGGAAATACTTCTTGGGCGCTTCTTCGCGGAAGTCGTCGCGTTCGATCCACAATTCGCGCGACAGCGGGAACTCGCGCACGCCGGCGTCCGGATCATGCGGGTTGCGCGGCGCGGTGCAGGTCTCGGTCTGCCCTTCGGGGTAGTTGGTGATGACCAGCTTGATCGGATCCAGCACGGCCACCGAACGCGGGGCGATGGGGTCCAGGTCGTCGCGCACGGCCTGCTCCAGCAGGCTGTAGTCGATGCGCGAATCGGACTTGGACACGGCGGTGCGGTCGCAGAAAAGGCGGATCGAGGCGGGGGTGTAGCCGCGGCGGCGCAGGCCGAAGATGGTGGGCATGCGCGGATCGTCCCAGCCGTCCACATGGCCTTCCTTCACCAGTTGCAGCAGCTTGCGCTTGCTGGTGACGACGTAGCTCAGGTTCAGGCGGGCGAACTCGTACTGGCGCGGCAGCGGCTGGGCCAGCTTGCCGAGTTCGGCCAGGCGCGCCAGGATCCAGTCGTAGAACGGGCGCTGGTCTTCGAATTCAAGCGTGCAGACGCTGTGCGTGATGCCTTCCAGCGCGTCTTCCACCGGATGCGCCCAGCTGTACATCGGGTAGATGCACCACTGGTCGCCGGTGCGGTGGTGGGTGGCGTGGCGCACGCGGTACATGACCGGGTCGCGCAGGTTGATGTTGGGCGACGCCATGTTGATCTTCGCGCGCAGCACCAGGCTGCCGTCCGGATGCTTGCCGTCGCGCATTTCGCGCAGCAGCGCGATGGATTCGGCCGCCGGGCGGTTGCGCCAGGGCGAATCCGTGCCGGGTTCGGTCAGGGTGCCGCGGTTGGCGCGGATCTCGTCCGCGCTCTGCGCGTCGACGTAGGCGTGGCCCGCTTCGATCAGGGCTTCGGCGAACTCGTACATATAGCCGAAATAGTCGCTGGCGAAGTACAGGTTCTCGCGGCCGTCGGCCTTCCAGTCAAAGCCCAGCCAGTGGACGGCCTCGATGATGGCGTCGACGTATTCCTGGTCTTCTTTCTCGGGGTTGGTGTCGTCAAAGCGCAGGTGGCAGACGCCGCCGAAGTCGCGCGCCAGGCCGAAGTTCACGCAGATGCTCTTGGCGTGGCCGATGTGCAGGTAGCCGTTGGGCTCCGGCGGAAAGCGCGTGCGGATGCGGGCCGGGTCCGCGTCTCCCTGCTGCTGCAAGGCCGCCGGGCCAGGCTTGCCCGCCCAGCGCTTGCCCTGGAAGCGATTGGCTTCGAGGTCGTCTTGGACGATGTTGAGCAGGAAGTTTGATGCGGCGGGGGTCGGCGTCGTGGCGGAGGTCATTCTTGAAAGAATAGGAAAAAGCAGCGACAAAGCGTCAATTTTGCCACGTTCCGCCGCGCGCCCCTTTTCGTCACGCCTGCAACCGGTTTCAATCCGCCCCCATCGTCATGTAACTGGCTCTACACTACGGGCCATTATGGATATCTCGACCCTATCCCTGGCCCGGGCGCAGTTCGTGGCCAGTCTAAGCTTCCTGGCAATTTTTCTCGCCGTTTCCCTGGCGCTGGCCTGGGTGCTGCTGTTCTTCAAGATCCGGGCCCGGTGGTCCCGCCATGGCGGCTGGACGGCGGCCTACCGCTTCTGGGTCCGCATTTTCGCGCTGGCCTTCGTGCTGACGCTGGCGGCCAGCGTGCCCGTCCTGATCCAGATCGGCAGCCTGTGGCCGGGCCTGATGGACAAGATCGGCAATGTGGCCGGTCCGCTGCTGGGCTACGGCATCCTGTCGGTATTCATCCTCAAGTCCTGCTTCCTGGGGGTCATGCTGTTCGGCCAGCGCCGCGTGTCGGACGCCGCGCACACGCTGGCCGTGCTGATGGTGGCGGTGGGACAGCTGGTGGCCGTGTTCTGGGTCCTGGCCCTGCAATCGTGGATGCAGACGCCGGACGGCGCGCTGCTGGTGGACGGCCGCTATCAGGTCTATGACTGGGTGAAGGTCGTGCTGAATCCGTCCATCGGCTGGCGCATGGCCGTGGTGATGGTCGGCGCCGCCCTGGCCGCCTCGTTCCTCATCATGGGCGTGACCGCGTTGCAGGCCTTGCGCCGACCGCTGGGCGAGGGCGAGCGCAGCGCGTTCAAGACTGCCCTTGTCGTGGCCGTGTTGGGCGCCTTCCTGCAATTGCCGGTCGCGACCGGCGCGGGGCAGATGATGGCCCAGCTTCAGCCGGCCAAGGCCGCCGCCGCGGCGGGGTTCTGGGAAAGCGGGCCCGTGCCGCAACTGGTGTTGTTCGGCTGGCCCGACGCGCGCGCCCACACCAACGTGGCCGACCTGACGCTGAACAATGCCGGCGGGATGTGGCTGCACCGCAATGCGGATGGCACCTACCAGGGATTGGACAAGTATTCGGGCATGTTGCCCCCGGTCGCGCTGACCTTCTGGTCGCTGCGCGTGGCGGCGGGGCTGGGCCTGCTCATGCTGGTGGTGGCGTGTGTGACGTTCCTGTGGACGTTCCGGCGCGGGATGGATCCCTCGTCCCTGCCGACGTGGTGGCAGCGGGTCCTGTGCGGCATGATGTTTTCCGGCGGCATCGCCGTCGTGGCGGGCTGGTGGGTGTCGATCATCGGGCTGCAGCCCTTCGTCGTGAACGGCACCGTCACGCAATCCGAGGTCCTCGGATCCATGCCCGCCAGCACCGTGCTGTATGGCCTGGCCGGCTACGTGCTGTTGTACGCGCTGCTGTTGGCCGCGTTCGCCGGCATGCTGTTCCATGCCGCGCGCTACGGCGTGGTGCCGGTGCGCAAGCTGATCGGAGGTGCGCCATGATCGCGATGCTGGCCGCCTCGCAGGGCCTGAGTCCCGACGATCCCTCGTTCTGGATGCCGCTCGCCTTCATGGCCCTGCTGTTCGTCGTCATCGCCGCGGGCATGGTCCTGGACGGCTTCGATCTTGGCGTCGGCATCCTGCTGCAGATCGCGCCCGAGCACGAGCGCGGACGCATGATGAGCCTGCTGAGCCCCTGGCGCGACGCCAACGAATTCTGGCTGCTGCTGGGCATGGGGCTGTTCGCGGCCGCGTTCCCGTTCGCGTGGGGCGCCGTGCTGGGCAAGCTCTACGGGCCGCTGACCTTCATGGTGCTCGGCGTGGTGCTGCGCAGCGTCGCCTTCGAATTCCGCATCCGCGCCCGCACGGAACTCAAGCCGCGCTGGATCTTCGCGTTCTGGGCCGGCTCCATCATCACGGCGTTCGGCCAGGGCATGCTGCTGGGCCGGATCGCCACCGGATACCAGTCCGACGCCGGCTACGGTTGGTTCGCGATGTTCGTGGGCCTGTGCGCGGTGGCGGCATACGTGCTGCTGGGCGCGTCGTGGCTGGTCATGCGCGTGGACGGCGACCTCCAGCGCCGCGCCGCGAACTGGGCGCGCCATGCGATCCGCTGGACGGCGGTGGGCATGGTGGCGATCGCGGTCACGCTGGGCCTGGCCAACGCCGGCATCTTCTACAAGTGGAGCAACATCGCGCACCTGAGCCTGGCGGCGTCGGTGTGGGTGCTGATGCTGGCCGGTTTCGTGGCCGCGGAAATGCTGCTGGCGCGGCTGCCCGGCAGGGCCGACCGCTTCAGCTGGCTGCCGTTCGTGCTGACGGTGGCGCTGTTTCTCCTGATGCTGAGCGGGCTGGCCTACAGCCTGTTTCCGTACCTGATCCTGGATGACATGACGCTGTGGGACGGCGCGGGCGCGCTGGGGTCGATGCGGCTGGTGATGGCGGGCGCGGTCGTGGGGATACCGGTGGTGCTGGTCTTCAACATCCTGGCCTACCGGTCCGTGTTCGGCAAGGAGCGCCGCCCGGTGCCGCTGCTGCCGCCGCCTTCGTACTGAGCGGGGCGCGCCGGAACCGGCGGCTACAGCACGGGTCGGGCCACGCGCTGCAGGATTTCTTCGCCGTAGGCTTCCAGCTTGCGGGCGCCCACGCCGTTGATGTGGCTCAGATCGTCCATGGACGCCGGCCGGGCCAGCGCGATTTCCCGCAGCGTGGCGTCGTGGAAGATCACATAGGCCGGCACGCCATGGCTCTTGGCGACCTCGCCGCGCCACGCCCGCAATGCCTCGAACACGGGCTGCAGCTCGGGCGGCAGGTCGATCGCCGCGGCCTTGGGACGTCCGCTGCCGGTCTTGCCGGCGCGCGCCTTCTTTTCGGACTCGCGCCGCAGCATCAGTTGGCGTTCGCCCTTGAGCACGGCGCGGCTGCCTTCGGTCAGGGCCAGCGTGCCGAAACCTTCGTTGTCCACCGTGAGCAGGCCCTGCGCCAGCAACTGGCGCAGCACGCCGCGCCAGGCGGTGTCGCTCAGGTCCGCGCCCACGCCGAACACGCTGAGGGTCTCGTGGCCACGCTGCCGGGTGCGGTCGGTGACCTTGCCGCGCAGGATGTCGATGATGTGGCCCGCGCCGTAGCGCTGGCCGCGTTCTTTCCAGAGCCGATATACCGCCGACAGCACCTTCTGCGCCGCGACGGTGCCGTCCCAGGCCTGCGGCGGATCGAGGCAGACGTCGCAGTTGCCGCAGGCGGTGATGTGCTGGCCAAAGTAGGCCAGCAGCCGCACGCGACGGCATTCCACCGTTTCGCACAGGCCGAGCATGGCGTCGAGCTGTTGGCCCAGGCGCCGGCGATAGGATTCGTCGCCGGGGGATTCGTCGATCATGCGGCGCTGCTGCACAACGTCCTGCAGGCCGTAGGCCAGCCAGGCGGTCGCGGGCAGGCCGTCGCGGCCGGCGCGGCCGGTTTCCTGGTAGTAGCCTTCGACCGACTTGGGCAGGTCGATGTGCGCCACGAAGCGCACGTCGGGCTTGTCGATGCCCATGCCGAACGCGATGGTGGCGACCATGACCACGCCGTCCTCGCGCAGGAAACGGGCCTGGTTGGCCGCCCGCACCTGAGGACTGAGGCCCGCGTGGTAGGGCATCGCATCGATGCCCTGGTTGCAGAGGAACTCCGCCGTTTCCTCGACGCGGGCGCGCGACAGGCCGTACACCACGCCGGATTCGCCGTCGTGTTCGGTGCGGATCATGTCCAGCAACTGCTTGCGCACTTCGTTCTTTTCGACGATGCGGTAGCGGATGTTGGGGCGGTCGAAGCTGGAGACGAAATGGCGCGCTTCGTCCAGGGACAGGCGCTGGGCGATTTCGGTGCGAGTGACCGCCGTGGCCGTGGCCGTGAGCGCGATGCGCGGCACGTCCGGCCAGCGCTCGTGCAGCATGGACAGCCCCAGGTATTCGGGCCGGAAATCGTGGCCCCATTGGGACACGCAGTGGGCTTCGTCGATGGCGAACAGCGCAATGCGGCCGCGTTCCAGCAATTGCAGGCAGCGGTCGGTCAATAGGCGCTCGGGGGCCACGTACAGCAGGTCGAGCTCACCGTCCAGGAAGGCCTGTTCCACGTCTCGGGCCACCCGCCATTCCTGCGTGGAATTGAGGAAGGCCGCGCGCACGCCCAGTTCGGTCAGGGCGTCCACCTGGTCCTGCATCAGCGCGATCAGGGGCGACACGACGATGCCGGTGCCTTCGCGCACCAGCGAGGGGATCTGGTAACAGAGCGACTTGCCGCCGCCGGTGGGCATGAGGACGAGCGCATCGCCGCCGCCGATCACCTGTTCGACAATGGCTTGCTGGTCGCCGCGGAAGGATTCGTAACCGAAAACGCGCTGCAACACGCCGAGGGCGCGCGCGTCAGACATGGGGGTAGGCCGGGAGCATCATGGCAGGGATTTTAAGCCCCAATTCCGGCAGGCCCCGCCGGCGGGATATTTTCGTCCGTCTGCCAGGCGCCTACCAGCTGAGCCAGGTGCCGCGCATGAAGGTGTCGACGGGCATGCTCAGGTTGGCGCGCCAGCCATAGTCGCCCGTGACGATGTCCCGGTCGGCGCCCACGGCCAGCTTGACCTTGGGCGCGACGAACATGCTGTGGGACAGCCCCACGCGCTGCTCGGCCAGCACCGAGCCCTCGCGCAGGCCGGAATACGTGCCGCTCAACGTGCCCCAGCCCGACAGCGGCACCCCCGCCGACACCGTATTGCGTGTCTGCGCGGCGGACGCCACGCCATCGGAATAGGTCGACAGATCCCCGTAGCCCGCGCCGATCTGTTCATTGGTGTAGCCCAGGGTCACGGTGTCGGCCAGGGCCACGCTGTAGCCGAAGCGGTAGCGGTAACCGTTGGCCGCGTCGAACGTGCTCTGGGTGGCGCCGGCCTGGAACGTGCCGAACTCGCCGGCGGAATACGTGGTGCCCACGCCGCGCGTGGTCAGCGACGGCGCGCTCTGCACCTGGCCCTCCAGCGTCATTTCCGGCGTAAGCCCGTAACGGACGCTGCCGCTGCCCACCGAGGCGCCGTAGTCGACGGGCCCGGACAGGGCGGCGGGGTCCATGAGGTTGAGCCTGCCCAGCGATGACGAATAACCGAAGCTGCCCTCCGGCAGGGTGGCGCCGGTGCCGCCCCAGTTGGCGATCTGCAGCCCGCCCACCGGCGCGGCGCTGCCCCAGGCGGGCGCGTTGGGGCTGACGTTGCCGACCGTGAGCGAGGGGCCCGAGGTATTGCGGTAGACCCAGTTGCGGCTGCCGCCGTAGCGCAGGCCGTCCTGTCCGCTGACGGACGCGAACCAGGGCCGGCTGGGGCGGGACACGCCCGAGATCACCACCACCGGCACGCTGGAAATGTCGCCGTCTTCCAGTGCGAACGAGTAATCGGGAGGGATGTCGGCCGCCGAGGCGGGCGCGGCGAGCGGGTCGCAGGACAGCGGGGCCGGCAACGCGTCGCCCGCCAGGCCCAGTCCCGTGCCGGGGACGTATCCCTCCTGCGGTTCCTGGGCGCCGCCTTGCACCGTCGTGTCCATGCCGGGTTCCGTCGCGTGCAGGTCGCAGGGCGTGGGATCCAGCGGGACGGCGCGATCGTCCAGCGACGGGGCGGGGCGCACCGGGATGGACTGGACCGGGGACAGCACCCCGATGCCGCGCGCAACGTGCGTGACTTCACCTGCCGGCGGCGGCATCAGGACAAATGGGGTCGCATCAGGCTCGGCACCGGAAGCAGGCGCCAGCGGCCAGGCCAGGCCTGCCGTCAGCGCCGCGTGCAACAGCCCTCTGCGCCAGGTGATAGTGGCGACCATGGGGACAGTGTAGAGAACGTCCCGCCCCGCATCTGTAAACGATCTTTAGAAAACCCCACGAGCGGCGGCAGGCGAGGCGCCATTTTAGGTCCAGAGCCATTTTAGGTCCAGATGACCGCGGCGGGCAGGCCCGCCGGAACCACCCGCCAAATGCCCGAAACATCCGCCCTACATCGTGCAACGGGTATATTTCAGATGATTTCTCGCCTCTTGCGGGGGAAGGCGGCGCGCCGCACTATGACGCCCATGGACAATTCCCACACCAAGCTGCTGGTCGTCGACGACGACCCGGCCTTGCGCCAACTGCTGGCCGACTATCTGAATCGGCACGGCTACGACACGCTGCTGGCGCCCGACGCGACCGATCTCTCGTCGCGCATCACCCGCTACGCACCCGACCTGCTGGTGCTCGACCGCATGCTGCCCGGCGGCGACGGCGCCGACGCCTGCCGCCGCCTGCGCGAGCAGGGCGAAGACATTCCCGTCATCCTGCTGACCGCGCGCGACGAAGCCGTCGACCGCATCATCGGCCTGGAAGCCGGCGCCGACGACTACGTCGGCAAGCCCTTCGACCCGCGCGAACTGCTGGCCCGGATCGAGGCGGTGCTGCGCCGCAAGCGCGGCCCGTCCGCGCTCACCAAGGACGCGCCCGTCTCGTTCGGCCCCTTCGTCTTCGACCCTTCCACGCGCCAGCTTTCGCGCGAAGGCACGGTCGTCAAGCTGACCGGCGGCGAAATCAACCTGCTTGAGGCCCTGGTCCGCAACGCGGGCAAGCCGCTGTCGCGCGAGCGCCTGCTGGCGCTGGCCCGCGATGACGACGCCGGCGAGCGCAACGATCGCGCGATCGACATCGCCATCCTGCGCCTGCGCCGCGTGATCGAAGACGATCCCAAGCAGCCGCGCTGGATCCAGACCGTCTGGGGCATCGGCTACCGGTTTTCCCCCTGATGCGCTTTTCCCCCGGCTTTCTGGTGCCCCGTTCGCTGCGGGCGCGGCTGATCCTGCTGATCCTGGGATCGGTCCTGCTGACGCAGGCCGCCACCCTGGTGACGGTGTCGTACTTCCGGCACAAGTTCATGGAAGACGTGGCCATCGGCTACATCGTCACCACGATCCGCACGCTGCGCGCGGCCGTATCCCAGGTGCCGGCGGAAGACCGCGCCGATTTCGTGCGCGCCGCGTCCCAGAACCAATGGCGGCTGTGGTCGCGCGTGCTGCCGGCCGAAGCCAAGCTGCAGCGCTTCAATGGCCGCCGCCCGCCGCCGCCCCGTTCGGCGCCCCGTCCGCCGCCGCCTCCGCCGCCCGCGCCGTCTTCCCAGGATGCCCAGATGCACGGCCCCCCGCCGCCGCCGCCGCCCGAGGTCCGGGGCGATGAGCGCGAGCCGGGCGCCGCGCGGGCGGACGATCGCAGCGACGAACAGCGCGAGGCCGATCGCGCGCGCGAACGCGAAGAGCACAATCGCCGCTACAAGCCCGAGCCCGACGATATCCGCCGCGACCTGCGCGTGCTGGTCCAGCAGCTCAACGAACGCCTGAACGACGGCACCCGCGTCGCGCTGTCGCGCGGCCCCACGCCGGAGATCTTCATTTCCCTGGCCCCCAATCCCGCCACCGAGGACGCGCCGCGCCTGCGTGAATGGCTGGTCATCCCGCTGGACCGACTGGATCCGCCCGTCGCCACGCCGTTCATCGCCGCCTGGCTGGGCGGCCTGGGGCTCCTGCTCTTGCTGGCCGTGGGCTTTTCCTGGCACATCACGCGGCCGATCACGCGGCTGGCCGACGCCGCCGACCGCCTTGCCGCCGGACAGCCCCAGCGCGTGGAGCCCTCGGGCCCGCACGAAACGCGCGTGCTGGGCGAACGCTTCAACGCCATGCTGGACGCCCTGTCCGAATCCGATTCGGTGCGGCGCACGCTGCTGTCCGGCCTGCCGCATGACCTGAAAGGGCCGCTGTCGCGCATGTGGCTGCGCGTCGAAATGGCGGACGACTCCACGCTGAAGGAAGGGCTGCGCACTGATCTGCGCGACATGCAGCACATGGTGGACCAGTTCATCGGCTTCGTGCGCGGCACCGATCCGGCCGCCTACCGCTATGCCCCCATCGTGCTGGCCGAATGGCTGACCGAACGCGTGGGCGCCTGGCAGGGCGCGGGCACCGACATCGGCCTGGATGCCGCGGCCGAGGCCAGCGGGCTGGTGGTGCAGGCCGACGCCGTCGCGCTGGGCCGCCTCCTGGACAACCTGATCGGCAACGCGCTGAACCACGGCGCGCCGCCGGTCGAGATCGCCTTGCGCCGCGAGGACGGGCAGGCGGTGCTGGATGTCGCCGACCACGGGCCGGGCATCGTGCCGGAGCGCCGCCAGGAGGCGCTGCGCCCGTTCAGCCGGCTCGACGACGCGCGCACGCGCACCGGCAGCGTGGGCCTGGGCCTGGCGCTGGCCGAGGCCATCGCCCGGGCGCACGGCGGGTCGCTGGAGCTGCGCCAGGCCGACGCCGGCGGCTTGTGCGTGCGCGTCGGGCTGCCGCTGGCCCCGGCCGCCTGACGGGGGCGCCCCGGCGCGGCCCGCGCTACGGTACGATGCATCCTGCTTCGTCCTTTGCACGTTTTCCGCACCATGGCCATCCAGTCCGATTCGCTTTCCTCCCGTCCCGACGCGCCACGTATCGTGGCGCCGCAGCCGGTGTCGCCCAACGAGGAGTCGATCGAACGCGCACTGCGGCCCAAGGCGCTGGAAGAGTACGTCGGGCAGCAGCGCGCCCGCGAACAGCTCGAAATCTTCATCGCCGCGGCTAGAAAGCGCGGCGAGGCCCTGGACCACGTCCTGCTCTTCGGCCCCCCGGGCCTGGGCAAGACCACGCTGGCCCACATCATTGCGCATGAAATGGGCGTGCAACTGCGCCAGACGTCCGGCCCGGTCCTGGAACGCCCGGGCGACCTGGCCGCGCTGCTGACCAACCTGGAAAAGAACGACGTCCTTTTCATCGACGAAATCCATCGCCTGTCGCCCGTGGTCGAGGAAATCCTCTATCCGGCGCTGGAAGACTTCCAGATCGACATCCTGATCGGCGAAGGCCCGGCCGCGCGCAGCGTGAAACTGGACCTGCAGCCGTTCACGCTGGTGGGCGCCACCACGCGCGCCGGCATGCTGACCAACCCGCTGCGCGACCGCTTCGGCATCGTCTCGCGGCTCGAGTTCTACAACGCCGAAGACCTGGGCCGCATCGTGACCCGCAGCGCGGGATTGCTCAACGCCGTCATCACGCCGGACGGCGCGGCCGAAGTGGCGCGCCGCGCCCGCGGCACGCCGCGTATCGCCAACCGCCTGCTGCGCCGCGTGCGCGACTACGCCGAGGTCAAGGCCGGCGGCACCATCGACGCCGACGTCGCGGGCCGCGCGCTCGCCATGCTGGAGGTCGACCCGCAGGGCCTGGACCTGATGGACCGCAAGCTGCTCGAAGCCATCGTCCACAAGTTCGACGGCGGTCCCGTGGGCGTGGACAGCCTGGCCGCCGCCATCGGCGAAGAGCGCGACACGATCGAGGACGTCATCGAGCCCTATCTGATCCAGCACGGCTACCTGCAGCGCACCCCGCGCGGCCGCACGGCCACGCTGACCACCTGGCGCCACCTGGGCCTCGCCCCGCCCGCCGGCACCACCGGCGGCAGCGGCGACCTGTTCGGGAAGTAGGCGCGGCCGGCGAGGCGCGGCCGGCCAGGCGCGGCCGGCGAGGCGGCCCCCCGGACCGCTTGGCGCGCCGTCATGCATCCGGGCGGCGCGCAACCCGCCTCGCGGGTTTATGATCCCAGGGTTTCGTTCCCCCTTGCGATCAAAGGACCCCATTCCATGCTGCCCGAATTGCCCTCCTATGATGATGTCGCGCGCGCCAGCGAGCGCCTGGCCGGCAACGCACACCGCACGCCCGTCATGACCTCGACGACCGCCGACGCCATCGCCGGCGCGTCGCTGTTCTTCAAGTGCGAGAACTTCCAGCGCATGGGCGCCTTCAAGTTCCGGGGCGGGTACAACGCGATCGCGCGCCTCACGCCCGAACAGCGTGCCGCCGGCGTCGTGACGTTTTCGTCGGGCAACCATGCGCAGGCCATCGCGCTGGCCTCCCGGCTGCAGGGCGTAACGGCCACCATCATCATGCCGCTGGACGCCCCTGCGGCCAAACGCGCGGCCACCGAGGGCTACGGCGGCAAGATCGTCACGTATGACCGCTACACCGAAGACCGCGAAACCATCGCGCGCCGCATCCAGGCCGAGACCGGCGCGACGCTGATCCCGCCTTACGACCACGAAGACGTGATCGCGGGGCAGGGCACCGCGGCCAAGGAATTGTTCGAGGAGGTCGGCGAACTCGATTACCTGTTCGTGTGCCTGGGCGGCGGCGGCCTGCTGTCGGGCTCGGCCCTGTCCGCCTTCGCGCTCAGCCCGCGCTGCCTGGTGTACGGCGTGGAGCCCGAGGCCGGCAACGACGGCCAGCAGTCCTTGCGCAAGGGCGAAATTGTCCGAATCCCCGCGCCCAAGACCCTGGCCGACGGCGCCGCGACGACGCACCTGGGCAATCTCACCTTCCCGCTCATCCAAAAGTACGTCCGCGACATCGTCACGGTGACGGATGAACAGCTCGTCACCACCATGAAATTCTTCGCCGAGCGCATGAAGATGGTCGTGGAACCCACGGGCTGCCTGGCCGCGGCCGCCGTCATGCAGAACGTCGTACCGGTGCGTGGGGCCCGGGTAGGCGTCATCATCAGCGGCGGCAACGTCGACCTGCCGGCCTACGCCCGCCTTCTCGCCGGCTGACGCGAATCAAGCGGCGCGCGGGGCAGACCGCCTGCGCGCGCTTGCGCCTGCCGACCTGGCAGGGCAGAATCGAATCTCGATCCTGACAAACCGGAGGCGACGCCATGCGTATCCTTGTCATTGGCGGCACGGGCTTCATTGGCCGCCACTTGGTAGCACGGCTTTGCGCGGACCAGCATCAGATCGTCGTTCCCACGCGGCTTGTCGCCCGCGGACGCGACCTGCAATTACTTCCCACCGTCACCCTCATGCAGGCCGACGTCCACGACGACGCCGCGCTGGACGGCCTGGTGCGGGGCTGCGATGCCGTCATCAACCTGGTTGGCATCCTTCACGGCAACACGGGCCGGCCGTATGGCTCGGATTTCGCGCGCGCCCATGTGCTGCTGCCGCAGCGCATCGCGCAGGCCTGCGTGCGCCACGGCGTGCACCGGCTGCTGCACGTCAGCGCGCTGGGCGCCGATTCCAGCGGCGACAGCATGTACCAGCGCTCCAAGGGCGACGGCGAGGCCGCCGTCAAACAGGCCTACCAGGACCGCCGGGACATC
Source organism: Achromobacter sp. NFACC18-2 (assembly GCF_900108985.1). Taxonomy (NCBI): domain Bacteria; kingdom Pseudomonadati; phylum Pseudomonadota; class Betaproteobacteria; order Burkholderiales; family Alcaligenaceae; genus Achromobacter; species Achromobacter sp. NFACC18-2. Next base: position 114,172 of record NZ_FNYM01000016.1, read on the forward strand.
GGCTGGACGATCTTCCGCCCGTCGGTCCTGTTCGGACCCGACGACAACTTCACCAATATGTTCGCGTCGCTGGCGCGCTGGCTGCCGGTGCTGCCGCTGGCGGGCGCGGATGCGCGCATGCAGCCGGTCTACGTGGGCGATGTGGTGACCGCCATGGTGTCGGCGCTGGCCGATACGCATACCTGTGGCAAGACATACGAACTGGGCGGGCCGCAGGTCTACACGCTGGGCGAGATCGCGCGGCTGTGCGCCGCCTGGAGCGGCCATCCCCGTCCGGTCATCGGCATGCCGATGGGCGTGGGGCGCATGCAGGCCCGGCTGTTCGAATGCATGCCGGGCACGCCCCTGATGTCGCGGGACAACCTGGATTCGCTGCGCCGCGACAATGTCTGCAGCGGTCCCATCGCGCCGGAACTGCATGTGGTGCCGACGGGCCTGGAGGCCGTGGCGCCGCGCTACCTGCACGGCAAGGCCTGAGCGGGCTGTGAACCCGCCCGCTATCCCTAGCGCACCAGCGCCTTCAGCGCCTGCTTGATGCCGTCGGACACGCCCACGCCCTCGGGCAGGGTCTTGAGCGCCGACAGCGACTCCTTCTCGGAGTAGCCCAGCGCCAGCAGCGCGTTCAGGATGTCGGACTGATTGTCGGGCGTGGCGTGCGGCGAGGCGCCGATGTCCGCGCCCAGCTTGCCGCGCATTTCCAGCAGCAGGCGTTCGGCGGTTTTCTTGCCGATGCCCGGCACGCGGGTCAGGCGTCCCGATTCCTGCAGCGTGATGGCCTGGGCCAGGTCGGCGACCGACAGGCCCGACAGCACGGACAGCGCCGTGCGCGCGCCGATGCCGCTGACCTTGATGAGTTCGCGGAACGCGCTGCGTTCGCCGGCGGACGCGAAACCGTACAGGATATGGGCGTCTTCGCGCACCGTCAGGTGCGTGTAGAGCGTGACGCGCGCGCCCGTCTCGGGCAGCGAATACAGCGTGCTCATGGGCACGTCGATGTCATACCCCAGACCGCCGACGTCCACGCAGATCGTGGGGGGCAGTTTCTCGATCAGGGTTCCGGTGATTCGTCCGATCATGGTGTAGGCCTGCAAGGGTGGGGCCGCGCGAGGCGCGGCGAATGCGGGGATTCTATACGCGCGCTGTCGCGCGGGCGTCAGCCGATCAGGCGGCCGTTGCGCAGGCGGGTCTTGCCGCCCATGCGCAGGGCGCTGCCCAGGCGTTCCAGCTTGTCCTGCAACGGGCCCACGTGAGCATGGCAGATGGCGCAGGCCAGCGCGTCGGCCGAGTCCGGCGCGGGCATGCCGTCCAGCGCCAGCAGGTGCTGCACCATCATCTGTACCTGCTCCTTGGCGGCGCGACCGGTGCCGACGACGGCCTTCTTGATCTGCAGCGCGGTGTACTCGTGCACGTCCAGCGAACTGTCCGCCAGCGCGCACAGCGCGGCCCCGCGCGCCTGGCCCAGCAGCAGGGTGGACGCGGGATTGGTGTTCAGGAAGACGATTTCCAGCGCGGCCACGTCGGGTTGCGTGTCGCGGGCCACCTGGCGCAGGTTGTCCAGGATGACCTTCAGGCGTTCGGACAGCGTCAGCGCCGGCGGGACCACGATGGTCCCGCTGGCCACATAGCGCAACCGCGAACCTTCGGCATCGATCACACCGAATCCGGTGCGGCGCAGGCCGGGATCGATGCCGAGGACGCGCATCAGTGGCGGAAGTGGCGGGTGCCGGTCAGCACCATGGCGATGCCGTGCTCGTCGGCCGCGGCGATGACTTCGTCGTCGCGCACGCTGCCGCCCGGCTGGATCACGCAGGTCGCGCCCGCGGCGACGACCACGTCCAGGCCGTCGCGGAACGGGAAGAAGGCATCGGACGCCACGGCCGAGCCCTTGAGCGTCAGGCCGGCGTTTTCAGCCTTGATCGACGCGATGCGGGCCGAGTCGATGCGGCTCATCTGGCCGGCGCCCACGCCCAGCGTCATGCCGCCGCCGACAAACACGATGGCGTTGGACTTGACGTACTTGGCGACCTTCCAGGCGAACGACAGGTCGCTCATTTCCTGTTCGGTGGGCTGGCGCTTGGTGACGACCTTCAGGGCGTCGCGCGGCACGTTGTAGGCGTCCGGCGTCTGCACCAGCCAGCCGCCGCCCACGCGCTTGACGTCGAAGGCGTTCTGGCCCGTGCCCATGGGCACTTCCAGCACGCGCACGTTCTTCTTGGCGGCCAGGATGGCCAGCGCGGCGCCGTCATACGCCGGGGCGAGCAGCACTTCCAGGAATTGCGCGCTGACGGCTTCGGCCGTGGCGGCGTCCACCGGACGGTTGAAGGCGATGATGCCGCCGAAGGCCGACGTCGGGTCGGTCTTGAAAGCCTGCTGGTACGCGCCCAGCGTATCGGCCGCCACGGCCACGCCGCAGGGGTTCGCGTGCTTGACGATGACGCAGGCGGGCGCCTCGAAGCTGCGCGCGCATTCCCATGCGGCATCCGCGTCGGCGATGTTGTTGTAGGACAGTTCCTTGCCCTGGAGCTGGCGGTAATTGCCCAGCAGCCCGGCCGGACGCTGCGCGTCCACGTAGAAGGCGGCGCTCTGGTGGGGGTTCTCGCCGTAGCGCAGCGCCTGTTCCTGCTTGACCTGCAGGGTCAGCGTGCCGGGCCATTCGTTGCGCGCGGGCACGGCGTCCTGGGCCGGCTCGGCTTCGGACAGGCTGGTCAGGTAGGCGGCGATGGCGCCGTCATAGGCGGCGGTATGCGCATAGACCTTGGAGGCCAGCGCCAGGCGCAGGCCATAGGAGGTGCTGCCGCCCTTGTCCATTTCGGCCAGGACGCGCGAATAGTCGACGGGGTCGATCACGACCGTGACGCCACCGGCTTCGGTGCCGTGGTTCTTGGCGGCGGCGCGCAGCATGGCCGGACCGCCGATGTCGATGTTTTCGACGGCGTCGGCGAACGAGCAGTCCGGCTTGGCGACGGTTTCACGGAACGGGTACAGGTTGACCACCAGCATGTCGATGCGATCGATGCCAGCCGCCTTGATGGTGTCCATGTGCTCGGCGCTGTCGCGGCGGGCCAGCAGGCCCCCGTGGATTTTCGGGTGCAGCGTCTTGACGCGGCCGTCCAGGATCTCGGGCGAGCCGGTGTGGGCGGCCACTTCGGTGACGGTCAGGCCGGCCTCGGCGAGCAGCTTGGCGGTGCCGCCGGTCGACAGCAGGCGGACGCCGCGCGCCGCCAGGGCGCGGGCAAATTCAACGATGCCGGTCTTGTCGGACACCGAAAGCAGGGCGGTTTCGATTTTCATGATGGGACGGGAGTGGGGCGGGGACGCCTTTCTCGTTCTGGTCGGATGGGAAATCTGGAAGGAGGCGCGGGCGATGCAGCCGCCGCCCGCGCAGGGAAAGCTATACCTGGATATTGTGCGCCAGCAACTTCTTGCGCAGGGTGTTGCGGGTGATGCCCAGCATCTCGGACGCCCGGGACTGGTTGCCGCCCGACCGCTCCAGCGCTACTTCAAGCACCGGGCGCTCCACGCAGCGCATGACCATGTCCCACATATCGTGGGGCTCGGACTCGCCCAAGTCTTCGAAATAGCGCTCCAGGCTGGCGCGCACGCATTCTTCCAGGACATCTTTCTTGCTCATTTGAGTACAAATATTTTTATGTTGGTGTTCAGGCGGTCATGCCGCCAGCAGGGCTTCTGCGACCGGCGCCGGGGTGGGGCTGCCGTCGCGTGAGAGAGAGTCGAACCAGTCCGCCACCGCCCGCCACTGGTCGCGGGTGTTGTCGATCAGGTTCATGCGGGCGCAGAACGAATCCGCGCCCGGCAGGCCGTCCACATACCAGCCGATGTGCTTGCGCGCCGTGCGTACGCCGGTGTGCTCGCCATAGAAGCGGTAGTGGTCGTCGAGATGTTCGAGCAGCAGCTCGCGCATTTCCCCATGGGTGGGAGGGGCCAGTGTTTCGCCCGTGCGCAGGTAGTGGTCGATTTCGCGGAAGATCCACGGACGGCCCTGGGCCGCCCGGCCGATCATGACCGCGTCGGCGCCAGTGTAATCCAGGACGTGCCTCGCCTTGGCGGGCGAGTCGATATCTCCGTTCGCGATCACGGGAATGGAGAGTTCGGCCTTGACGGCGCGGATGGTGTCATATTCCGCCTCGCCCGTATAGAGGTCGGCCCGGGTCCGGCCGTGCAGGGTGAGGGCGGCGATGCCGGCGTTTTCGGCCAGCTTGGCCACGCGCACGGCGTTGCGGCTGTTGCGGTCCCAGCCGGTGCGGGTCTTCAGGGTGACCGGCACGCCAAGCGGCGCGCAGGCGGCCACCACGGCGTCCAGGATGCGGACGATCAGGTCTTCGTGGCGCAAGAGCGCCGAGCCGGACGCCACGTTGCACACCTTCTTGACCGGACATCCCATGTTGATGTCGATGATCCGGGCGCCCTTGCTGGCGTTGAACGCCGCGGCCTCGGCCATCATGGCGGGGTCGGCGCCGGCGATCTGCACCGAAATGGGGGCGATCTCGCCGTCGTGGTTCAGCCGGCGCGAGGTCTTGACGCTGTCCCAGAGCTTCGGGTTGCTGGCGGCCATTTCCGACACCGCGTAACCCGCCCCCAGCTTTTTGCAAAGCTGGCGGAAAGGACGGTCCGTCACGCCCGCCATGGGCGCGACAAGAACGTTGTTGGGAAGGGTCCACTGGCCTATGCGCATGCTCACATTTTAACCGGCTCGATCGCACCCCCGTTTTCGGGGTGCGACGGCTTGTTAGCAAACCGGGAAGAAAAAGGGGGAGTAGAGGGGCGAAAAACGGGAAGCCAGCCCCTTCACGGGGCCGGATCCGTGCCCGGAATCAGGAGCGGAATCCCTGCAGCAGGTGTTGCGCCAGGGGCGCGCGCAGGGGGGAAGCCAGGTCCATCCCCAATAACGCGGCGCCGCAGGCATGCTCGACCGGCGCCAGGCCGGTGGCGAAGATGCGCGGCATGAGGTCCGTGAGCCCGGCCGTGATGAAACGGTCCAGGTGGCGCGCGCCGGCGAACTCGGCCAGGGCGGGCCCGGGGTTGGTGGACGGACGGGCGAGCCAGCCGGTCAGCGTCTGGGCCAGCCTGGCCGCGTCGCGCAGGCCCAGGTTCAGGCCCTGGCCCGCCACCGGATGCAGCGTCTGGGCGGCGTTCCCGATGGCCGCCACACGGCCATGCACCTGGGCGCGGCGGGCGGCCAGCGCCAGCGGAAAGACGTGGCGCGGGGCATGGCTGGACAGGCGGCCGAGGCGGTCGCCGAAGGCTTGTGTCAGCGCATGGGAAAACGCGGCATTGTCCAGCGCCGCCAGTTCGGCCGCGCGCTCGGGGGCGCTGCACCAGACGACGGAATAGGCGTCCGGGGTCAGCGGGTGCGGCAGGAGCGCCAGCGGCCCCTCGGAGGTGAATCGCTCCCAGGCCCAGCCGCGCCGCGGCAAGGTGGCGTGCGCGGTGGTCAGCACGGCGTGCTGGTCGTAGTCGCGCCGCACGTCGGTGGCGCCGGCGCCATCGGACTGAACGGCCACCTGGCAGCGCAGCTCGGCGTCGCCGCGCTGGATACGCACGCCGTCGGCGTCCTGCAGGCCGATCTGCGCCGCCGGGCCGGCAAGCACCGTGACGCCGCTGGCGGCCACGCACTCGTCCAGCCTGGCGTACAGCCCGGAGTAGGCCACCACGCTGCCCAACTGGGGCACGCCGAAGTCGGTGTGCTGGATCAGCGTGCGGCCCAGCCGGCCGCGCTGCGACACATGGATGTTGCGGATGTCGGCCGAGCGCTCGGGCCAGGCATGCAACGACTCCAGCAGCACGCGGCTGCCGTGGTTCATGGCCAGGACACGGGGATCCGCCGCGGGGACCGCCGCGGCCGGCGTGACCGGGGCCGGCGCGCTGGCGGCCAGCAGGGCGATGCGCGCCGGGTCCGGCGCCACGCGCGCCAGCATCAGGGCCAATACGCGGCCCACCGGGCCGGCGCCAAGAATCGCGATGTCGAAGGCGGATGCAGTCATGTCCGGATTTTAACCGTCCACTACAATCGCGGCAGCCGGCTCCGCGGCTCCCCTACCGGTTGATCGACATGACGCAGGCCCAGGCTTCCTCTTCGCTTTCCGCCGTTTCCGCGCGCCGCCCCCGCGGCAAGGTCGCGGTCGGGCTGCTGGCCTGCCTGTTCGGCGCGGTCGGCGCGCACTGGTGGTATCTGGGCCGCCGCCACGCCTGGCTGGTGACCGCGTTCGCGCTGGCCTGCCTGTTCTGCGCGATCCGCTTTTACCCGGTCTGGTACGACAACCCCGCCTTCTTCCTGCTGTTCGTGCCGATGATCGACGGATTCATCGAAAGCGCGGTGTTTTCGCTGATGCCCGACGAGAAATTCGACCGGATCTACAACCCGGGCCTGGGCAAGGTGTCGTCCACCGGATGGGGGCCGGTGCTGGTCGCCATCCTGGCGTGCCTGGTCGGGGCCATCGTCACCATGTTCGCCATCGCGATGGTGGTGGTCTACGTGTGGGTGGCCATGGGCTGGCTGGACGGCTACGTGCTGTAGCGACGGGTTCCGGCGAGGTGTTCCGGGGACCTGCCCTGACGACGTGTGTCGGCGGCCCCTCCGGCCGCGCTATTCGCGCATCAGCGCCTCGATCTCGGTGGCCTGCACCGGCACGCCGCGCGTGATGAGCTCGCAACCCTCGTCGGTGACGAGCGCATCGTCCTCGGTGCGGATGCCGATGTTCCAGTAGGCTTCGGGCACGTCGTCCGCGGGGCGCACGTAGATCCCCGGTTCGATGGTCAGCATCATCCCGGGTTCCAGCCTGCGCCAGGGGCGTTCGGCGCCGAGCGCGGCGCCCTGCTCGCGATAGTCGCCGACGTCGTGGACGTCCAGGCCCAGCCAGTGGCCGGTCCGGTGCATGTAGAAGCGGCTGTAGTCGCCGGATTCCAGCACGCCGTCCAATGAGCCCTTCAGGAGTTTCAGGTCCAGCATGCCCTGCGCCAGGACGCGTAAGGCGGCTTCGTGCGCGTCGTTGAAGGCGCGGCCCGGCGCCGTGGCCTGGGCCGCCGCGTCCTGGGCCGCCACGGTCAGGTCGTACAGCGCGCGCTGCGGGCCGCTGTAGCGGCCATTCACCGGAAAGGTGCGGGTGATGTCGCTGGCGTAGCTGTCCACTTCGCAGCCCGCATCGACCAGCACCAGGTCCCCGTCGCGCAGCACCGCCTCGCCGGCGGGGTAGTGCAGGACGCAGGCGTTCGCGCCCGCCGCGACGATGCTGTTGTACGCCACGGACTGGGCGCCGTGGCGCCGGAATTCATAGAGCAGTTCGGCCTCGATCTCGTATTCGTGCATGCCGGGCCGCGCGACGCGCATGGCGCGCGCATGCGCGCCCGCCGAAATCTTGGCCGCACGGCGCATCGCCGCGATTTCGGTGGCGTCCTTGATGAGCCGCATTTCCGCCAGCAGCGGGCGCAGGTCCTGCTGGCGCGTGGGCGGGGCGTGTCCGCCGCGGCTCGCCTCGCGCGCCGCGGCCAGCCAGCGGTGCAGGCGGCCATCTGTGCGCTTGTCGCCGGCCAGCGGCGCATACAGGGTCGGGTGGTCCAGCATCAGGCCGGGCATCAGCTCGTCCAGCGCATCGATGGGATGGGCGTCGTCGAAGCCGAAATGGGCGGCGGCGGCCTCGGGACCGAAGCGCTTGCCTTCCCAGAGCTCATGCTCCACATGGCGGGCGCGGCAGAACAGCACCGCCCGGTCCGTCGCGCCCGCGACCAGCACCACCCAGGCGTCCGGCTCGGTAAAGCCCGTCAGGTAGAAAAAGTCGCTGTCGTGGCGGTAGGGGAATTCCGCGTCGCGGTTGCGGATGGCCTCCGGCGCGGTCGCCAGGATGGCGATACCGCCTCCTTCCGCGCGCATGCGTTCCATCAGGCGCTGGCGCCGCGCGGCGAAAGGGGCGATGTCGTCGGGAGGCAGGCTCATGGCGGGCCGGGGCGGGCAGCCCCGCAAAGGCGGAAGATGGGGCTTACTTTACCTGCCAACCCGCGAATGCGACACCCCGAGGACGAATCCGCGAGGGCGGTACGGGTATGGCTGCGCGGTCTGGAATCCGCTGCTACAATCGCGGCTCTGTCATTGGGGAGTAGCCATCCTTTGCCCCCAAAGGAGTCAGCGTCAACAGACTTGGCGGTTCAGTGCTGCGGAGCAGCCACTAGAACCCCATGGCGCTGACGGCACCCACGTCCGGCATGCCGCCGCGTGGGTCAGCCAGGCGAGACCTTTGGCCGCGTAGCGTTCACCCTTGGCCGGGCGAGCCGCTGCGTCGCGCCAATGGTATCTGCTCGTCCGGCCGCGTTCCCATGTTGCTCACCCTGTTTCTGTTCTTCCTGTCCGCGGCAGTGATCTATGTCGCGTGCGAGTTCTTCGTCAATGGCGTCGAATGGGTCGGTCATCGATTCCAGCTGGGCGCCACAGCCACCGGCACCGTGCTGGCGGCCTTCGGCACCGCGCTGCCGGAAAGCGCCGTCACCTTCATGGCCGTCGTCTTCGGCAACACCCCAGAGCAAAAGGATATCGGCGTCGGCGCCGCGATGGGCGGTCCGCTCGTGCTTGCCACCCTGGCCTACGCGGTGGTCGGCCTGGCGCTGTGGCGCGCCCGCCGCGGCCAGACCGAGCAGGCGGACTGTATCAACGCGGACCAGCGCCGGCTGGCCCGCGATCAGGCCTGGTTCATGGGCATCTTCGTCTTCAAGGTGGGCCTGGGCCTGCTGGCCTTCGCGTGGAAGCCGTGGCTGGGCTTCGTGTTCCTGATCACCTACGCCCTCTACATCAAGCGCGAACTCAGCAACGACGAGGAGTGCATGGACGGCGAAGACCTGGAGCCGCTCAAGCTGCGCCCGCGCGACGAAAACCCCACCATGTTCTGGGCCGCCACGCAGACGATCCTGGCGCTGGTGGTGATCGCCGGCGCCTCGCACGTGTTCGTGAACCAGATCGAGGCGCTGGGCATCGCCATGGGCGCCTCGCCGCACGTGGCGGCGTTGCTGCTGGCGCCCGTGGCCACCGAGCTGCCCGAAATCATGAATGCGCTGATCTGGGTGCGCCAGGGCAAGGAGCGTCTCGCGCTCGCCAACATTTCGGGCGCCATGATGATCCAGGCCACCATCCCGAGCGCGCTGGGCATCTTCATGACGCCGTGGCTGCTGGACGCGCCGCTGCTTGCCGCGGGCCTGTTCACCATGCTGTCGATCGGTCTGCTGTGGCTGCGCTTCCGCCGCGCGGCAATGAGCGTGCCGGCCCTGTCGGCGGTGGCCGGCCTGTACGCCCTGTTTGCCGGCTACCTGGGCTGGCATTTTCACGCGTACTGATGCCGGGGCCGGACAAGCGCCCGCGCGCTTGTCCGACTTTCGCCGCATTTGTGAGCCGAAAGTTGGCCTAACCCTTGTCCATCAGTACAAACCCGCGTAAAATCGCCCTGTTTTCCATCCCAGGAGCAGTCTTCGTGAATACCGATTCCGGCGAAAGTTGTCGATCTTGCATCGACGTCGCTGTCTGACAGGATCCACGCAGAACTCCGTCTGCCGCATCCTGTCATTCAGGTTGCGGTGTTTCCCAGGCGCCAGGCTTAACCTGGCGCAATAGCGCAGGCCCTCGGCCCGCCGGGACCCTCCCCAACACAAACCGCCAGAACCGCCGCTAGTCGCAGCGCCAGCGTTCGCGCACGTTCGTCGTGTCCGTCCGCCAGGCGCCGCCGGGCTGCGCTCGTGTTCGCGATCACGCTCCGCCTTCTTGCCATGGAGGTCGTTATGCGTTTCTTCGACTTGTTCCTGCGCCGCGCCGGCGTGGACCGTGCCACCGCCCTGGGCCGCCGTCGCGGCACGTCCCGGCTGACGGTGATCTGTCCGCGCGGTGAACTGGGCGCACTGCGCAAGCAGATCTGCCTGGACTTCAGCGCCGCCGGCCTGGATGTCTCGCAAGTGCAGATCGACCAGGGCAAAGACCCCGATCTCGCGTCGGCTTGCATCACCGTCAATTGCCCCCCGGAACTGCGGGCGGAATTGATGTCGCAAGCGCGCCGCCTGAGCGCCAATCCCGTCGTGCGCCGCGTGCATTTCGGCGCGCAGGCCGCGATGGCCTGAACACCCGTCCCATCCCTCCCAGGAGAAATCATGCCTAGCGCCTTAGACCCAGAGCCTCGATTGCGCCCTGTGCGCGGCTCCGGCATGTTTATCTGACCCGTCCTCTCACTGCGAGCCGACTGGCCGGATAGACATCCCGGTCCGTACGGAACCCGCAGCCACGAATCCCCGGCCTGATCCGCGCCATGCGCGACGCAGCGCCCGGTCCCGGTTCCCCCGCTGACTTTCCCTCCGTTCTCCGCACCCGGCGCGCCATAGACGCGATCCGGACACCGGCAACATTGCTCCGGCGCCTGCGCACGCGCGCACGCGGCGGCCCGACGACGTTTCCCTTGAAGCGCCGCGGACCGCTGCTGCCCGCGCGCGGCCGCCGCCGGCAGGGTCGTCCGTGTCTCCCGCAACAACACCAATAAATGCGGAGCACTCCCATGTTTGCTTTCCTCAAATCGTTTTTTTCGTCCGCCGCCCGCCTGCGCCGCACGGGCAGGCACTTCCGCCGCGCGCCGATCCTGGAGCAGGGCGGCGACGTCGCCGCCGCCTCGTCCGAGGCATCCCGCCGTGCCAGCCTGCGCATGGTGGAAACGTCCCGCCTGGGCTTTGACTCGCTGTTCGCGCGGTTCGGCAGCGGCTGGGGCGGCTTGTCCGAAGCGCAGGCCCTGGCCGCGCGCGAACGCCACGGCGCCAATGAGGTCGACCACGAAAAGCCGCTCTCCTGGCCGGCCCATCTGTGGCTGTCCTACCGCAATCCCTTCAACCTGCTGCTGACCGCGCTTGCCGTGTTGTCATGGCTGACCGATGTGCGCATGGCCGTGCCGGAAGACCAGTCCTGGACGGCGGTCGTGATCATCGGCGCGATGGTGGCGATTTCGACCCTCCTGCGCTTCGTGCAGGAGCAGCGCTCGAACCGTGCGGCCGAAGCCTTGAAGGCGATGGTGCGCAACACCGCGACGGTGCTGCGCAGCGACGCCGGCTCGCCCGACGCGGGCGATGGTCGCCGCTTCTTCGGCGCCGCCTTGCACGCCACGGGATCGCGCCAGCGTGAAGTGCCGCTGGCCGACCTCGTGCCCGGCGACGTCGTGCTGCTTTCCGCGGGCGATATGGTCCCCGCCGACTGCCGCGTCCTGAACGCCAAAGACCTCTTCGTCGCGCAGGCGGCGCTGACGGGGGAATCCCTGCCGGTGGAAAAGCACATGACGCCGCGCATGAACACGGGCAATCCGCTGGAGCTGGAGAACATGGCGTTCATGGGCACCAACGTGGTCAGCGGGGCGGGCAGCGCGCTGGTGGTGGCCACGGGCGCTGATACGTACTTCGGCCAGTTGGCTGGCCGCGTCACGCAGACCTCGCGCGCGCCCACGCAATTCCAGCAGGGCATCAACCGCGTGAGCTGGATCCTGATCCGCTTCATGCTCGTCATGGCGCCCGTCGTGATGCTGATCAACGGATTCACCAAGGGAGACTGGCTGGAAGCGCTGCTGTTCGCGCTGGCCATCGCGGTGGGCCTGACGCCCGAAATGCTGCCGATGATCGTGACGGCCACGTTGGCCAAGGGGGCGGTGCGCATGTCCCGGCGCAAGGTGGTGGTCAAGCGCCTGGATGCCATCCAGAACCTGGGCGCGATGAATGTACTGTGCACCGACAAGACCGGGACGCTGACGCAGGACCGCATCGTGCTGGAGCGCCATACCGACGTCTACGGCGCGCCCAGCGACGACGTGCTGGCCTATGCCTACCTGAACAGCTACTACCAGACGGGCCTGAAGAACCTGCTGGACGTGGCGGTGCTGGAGCATGCCGAAGTGGCGCGCAGCCTGGATCTGGCGGGCCGCTACCGCAAGATCGACGAGATTCCGTTCGACTTTTCCCGCCGCCGCATGTCCGTCGTGGTGAACGAGACCGAGAATGGGCGCGACCATCATGAGCTGATCTGCAAGGGCGCGCTGGAGGAAATGCTGTCGGCGTGCACCCGGCTGCGCGTGGGCAGCGAGGTCCATCCGCTGACCGAGGCGCGCCGGGCCGAGATCCGCCGTGTGGCGGCCGCATTGAACCGCGACGGCCTGCGCGTCATCGCGGTGGCCGTCAAGGAGTTGCCGCCCACGCAGCAGGCCTACGGCGTGGCGGACGAATCCGACCTGGTGCTGGTGGGATACATCGCATTCCTGGATCCGCCCAAGGCGTCGACCGGCCCCGCGCTGGCCGCGCTGAAGGCGTCGGGCATCGAGGTCAAGGTGCTGACCGGCGACGTGGAACTCGTCACGCGCAAGGTCTGCCGCGAAGTGGGCCTGGACGTGCGCAAGGTGATTCTGGGCGCCGAGATCGAAGCGATGGACGACGCGCAGCTTGCCGTCGCCGTGCGCGAGGCCAACGTGTTCGCCCGCCTGGCCCCCATCCACAAGGAGCGTATCGTGCGCAGCCTGCGCGCGCAGGGCGACACCGTGGGCTTCATGGGCGACGGCATCAACGACGCGCCGGCGCTGCGGGCGGCCGACGTGGGCATTTCGGTCGATTCGGCGGTGGATATTTCCAAAGAGGCCGCCGACATCATCCTGCTCGAAAAAAGCCTGATGGTGCTGGAGGACGGCGTGATCGAAGGCCGCAAGACCTTCTGCAACATGCTCAAGTACCTGAAGATGACGGCCAGCTCGAACTTCGGCAACGTCTTCTCGGTGCTGGTGGCGAGCGCCTTCCTGCCGTTCCTGCCGATGCTGCCCATCCATCTGCTGCTGCAGAACCTGATGTACGACATCTCCCAGACGGCCATCCCGTTCGACAACGTCGACGAGGAATTGCTGAAGCAGCCGCAACGCTGGGATCCGGACGGCCTGGGCCGCTTCATGGTGTTCTTCGGTCCGATCAGTTCGCTCTTCGACATTGCCACGTACGCCGTCATGTGGTTTGTCTTCCAGGCCAACGCGCCCGAGCACCAGACGCTGTTCCAGTCCGGCTGGTTTGTCGAGGGCCTGTTGTCGCAGACGCTGATCGTGCATATGATCCGCACGCGCCGGATTCCCTTCCTGCAAAGCCGCGCGTCGTGGCCGCTGATGGGGATGACGCTGATGGTGGTCGCGCTGGGCCTGCTGCTGCCGTTTTCGCCGCTGGCGGCGTACTTTCAGTTGCAGCCGCTGCCCTGGAGCTACTTCCCCTGGCTGGTGGGCATCCTGCTAGGCTACTGCGTGCTGACGCAGATGCTCAAGCGCATCTGGGTCCGCCGCTACGGCTGGCAGTAAGCAGATTCATCTCGCGGCGGGCGCTGCCCGCCGCCAACGCGGAAAACCATCATGAGAATCGCACTGTTGGCCGCCTTTGCGGCGGCCGGCTTGGTCCAGCCTTGGCAGGCCCGGGCCGCGGAACCGGGCCCCGGGCTCCAGTTCTACGGCATCGTCGATGCCGGTCTGGCGGTGACGAAGACCTCGGGGCAGGGCAGCCGCAGCGGTCTGCTGGACGGCGGCCTGACGGACTCGCTATGGGGGCTGCAGGGCACGGAAGATCTTGGCAGCGGCTGGTCTGCCCGATTCCAGCTCGAAAGCGGCTTCGATCCTTCCAGCGGCAACGCGGCCGATGACGCCAGCCTCTTCAACTACGGCGCCTGGGTCGGGTTGGCCCACGAGCACTATGGCGACCTGCGACTGGGCCGCCAGACCACCGTCGGCCAGACCTACGGCAGCGCGCTGGAGATCGCGTCATGGAAAGACATGGGCATGGGCGCCACCTTCAAGGCCTCCGACAACTACCAGTTCAGCAATATGGTGAACTGGTATTCGCCGCAGTGGCGCGGGTTTCAGGCGGGGGTGGGGTATGCGTTCGACGCGGACGGGCAGGAGCGCTTTCGTACCAGCCAGAACACTCGTGCAATCAGTGTCGGCCTGAAGTATGAGGACGGCCCGTTGCTGGCCGTGGCGACCTGGGAGCAGCTTCGCCTGGCCAATCCGCCCGCGGACGCCGGCGGACGTCCCCAGGCGGTGCAGGTGGGGGCGTCGTACGACTTCGAAGTGCTCAAGCTGTCGCTCGCGTGGTCGCGCCAGCGCAATGGTTACGTGGGGCTGGATGGCGGGGATCCCGACGAACTGGGGTTCGGGCTGGGACCCGCGGCGTTCGTGCGGGGCGGCACGGTCGATGCCTGGCTGGTCGGGGTCAGCGTGCCGGTCGGGCGGGGCGCGGTGCTGGTGCAGTGGTCGTTGGCCAGGCCCGACTGGTATTGGGCCGATGGCATGACGGCGCGCAATGCGCAGGTCGCGACCTTGGGCTATACCTACGACCTGTCCCCGCGCACCACGCTCTATGCCTTTGCCGGCTATGCGTCTAACTACACGCTGGACAACCAGTTCGACCCCGCCAACGGGCACACCGTGCGCGTGGGCACGGGGGTATCGCACCGATTCTGAACGGGTCGGCTGCGGACCGGCGTCCGGCAGCGGGCAATGGCCGGCTCTACTACAATCGTCGGGGAATGGCGCTTGGCGCCGGTCCTTGTCTTCGCGTCGTTTCTCGGATGGCCCGCATGGATAGTCTCGAATGGCTCGTACCCTGGGAGTTCTCTCCCACGCTGGTGGCTTCCTTCCTGGTTGCCATCGCGCTGTTCGTACGCGGCCAGCGGGTGCACCACGTCACGGTTGCGCGCCGCATCCTGTTCTGGACGGGGATGGTGCTGCTGTACCTGTCCCTGCATACCCGGCTCGACTACTACGCCGAGCGCATGTTCTTCATCCATCGCATCCAGCATCTGGTCCTGCACCATCTCGGGCCGTTGCTTGTGATGGCCGCCTTTCCCGGCCAGGTGATGCGCGCGGGCCTGCCGATGGCCTGGCGCATCCGGCTGCGCGATTTCCTGCGCGGCGGCGCGGGCCGCGCCACGGTGGCCGTGCTGACCCACAAGGTCTTCGTGCCGGCGCTCTTCGTCTTTCTGGTGCTGGTCTGGCTGATCCCGTCGGTGCAGTTCTATTCGATGCTCGACTGGCGCCTGTACCGGCTCATGAACTGGTCGGTCGTGATCAGCGGCTTCATGTACTGGAACCTGATCCTGGACCGCCGTCCCGCGCCGCCCGCGGCCATGTCGCCGGGCGGCCGCGTGATCTCGCCGGTGGCGACGATGCTGCCGCAGATGGTGGCCGGCGCCGTCATTGCCTTCACCGAAAGCGACATCTATCCGCTCTTCGAGTTGTGCGGCCGGGCCATCGCCATGTCGGCCCAGACCGACCAGACCATCGGCGGGCTGACCATGTGGATACCCGCCGCGCTGGTGGAGGTGATCGGCCTGATGGTGGCCCTGGGCACCTTGATGCGCCTGTCGGCAAAGGGACGTCTGCGCAAGGCGGACCGCGATGCGCGCGCGCGCGCCAAGTCGGGCGCGGCGCTTTCGTCCTGAATCCGGCGGCAGACGCGGCGCAGATTTAGCCCGTCCCCGCCGGATCGCGCCGGTTACTCCGGCTGCAGCCCGTGATACTTCTTGCCCAGCGCCACGGTGGCCTGGAACATCCCGGCCTTGTTGCCGCAGTCGTAGCGCACGCCTTCGAAACGGTGCGCGTAGACCTCGCGCTCGCGCATCAGCGAGGCGATGCCGTCGGTCAGCTGGATTTCGTTGCCCGCGCCCATCTTGGTCGAACGCAGGTGGTCGAAGATCGCGGCTTCCAGCACATAGCGGCCCACGACGGCCAGCGTTGACGGCGCGGCCTCGGGCTCGGGTTTTTCCACGATGTGCGTGACGCGTTCGGTGCGTCCATCCTGGGCTGTCTCGCCGCGATGGGTCGCCACGATCCCGTACTTGCGGGTGTCGGCGCGCGGCACGTCCTGCACGCCCAGGACGCTGGCATTGCGCGCCACGGCCACGTCCACCAGTTGCTTCATGGCGGGCACATCCGCGTCGATCAGGTCGTCGGCCAGCAGCACCGCAAAGGGCTCGTCGCCCACCGCGGGCGCGGCCGACAGCACGGCGTGGCCCAGGCCCAGCGGCGCCGATTGGCGGATATAGAGGCAATTGACGTGCGCGGGTAGAATGCCCCGCACCATCGCCAGCAGCTCATGCTTGCCCTTGCTTTCCAGGTCGGATTCCAGCTCGGGCGCGGAATCGAAATGGTCTTCGATGGCCCGCTTGTTGCGGCCGGTCACGAAAATCAGATCGGTAATCCCGGCGGCCACGGCTTCTTCCACCGCGTACTGTATGAGGGGCTTGTCGACCACGGGCAGCATTTCCTTGGGCATCGCCTTGGTGGCGGGCAGGAAGCGCGTGCCCATGCCGGCGACAGGGAAAACGGCTTTACGGACGGGACGCATTGACACCTCGTTGAGGATTCGATGAAACATTTTAAGCTCATCGCTATCATAGGCTTATGAACCGCAGGAAAATGCCATCCATTTGCTCGATTGCGAAACGGGGCGCGATCGCGAGCCTTTGCGCGGCCCTCGCCATGCCCGCCGCGCCGATCGTGGCGTGGGCGCAGCCGGTCGGGCTGCCCTCCATGGGCGCCGCGTCGTCGGCCGACCTGTCCCCCATGCTGGAACGCAGCCTGGGCGAAGCCATCATGTCCCAGGGGCGGCGCGACCCCACCTATGTGGACGATTCCGAGCTCAGCCAGTACCTCACCACCATGGGCCGCAAGCTGGCGGCATTCGCCCCGGGCGGTGTGCCCGATGTCGAAATGTTCGGCGTGCGGGATCCCGAGATCAATGCGTTCGCCATGCCGGGCGGCTTCATCGGCGTGAACACCGGCCTGATCGTGTCGTCGGCCAGCGAGTCCGAGCTGGCGGCGGTGCTGGCCCACGAAATCGGCCACGTCGTGCAGCGGCACATCGCGCGCGGCATGACGCAGCAGAACCAGAACGGCATGCTGATGCTGGCCAGCCTGGCGGGCGCGTTGCTTGCGGCGCTGGCGGGCGGGGGCGGCAATCTTTCCATGGGCGTGGCCGCGTTCGGCCAGGCCGCGGCCATCAACCGCCAGCTCGGCTTTTCGCGCGACGCGGAGCGCGAGGCCGATCGCGCCGGCCTGCAAATGCTGACCAAGGCGGGCTATGACGCCGATGGCATGAGCCAGATGTTCGCCCGCCTGATGAACGCGTCGCGCCTGAACGAAGGCGCGGGCGGCGGCTCCTGGGCCAGCACCCATCCGCTGTCGATCGAACGCATGTCCGATGTGCAGAACCGGGCGCGCGCGCTGCCGACGTCGCGCCATCTGGATAGCGACGACTTCTGGTACATCCGCGCCAAGATGCGCGTGGTGCAGGGCCGCGACGCCGTCAGCCTGCGCACGGCGGGCCAGCAGCTGCAGGACGAGGCCCAGGCCCTGTCGGGCGTGCGGCAGTCCGCCGCCTACTACGGGCTGGCGCTGCAGAACTATCAGCGCAACAACCTGGCCGAAGCCGACCGCTATTGGAAACTGGCGTCGGCCAATGGCCGCAGCTCGCCCCAACTGGACAAGCTGGCCGTCGACATCGCGCTCGCGCGCAAGGATTATCCGCAGGCGCTGTCGCTTGCCCAGGCGGGCACCAAGCGCTATCCCGACCATCGCGCGCTGGGCATCGCCTATGCCCAGGCGCTGCAAGGCAACGGCCGTCATGCCGAAGCCCAGGATTATCTGCGGGCCAGGATCAAGCAGTGGGGCAGCGACGAACCCAGCCTCTACCAGATGCTGGCGCAAAGCGAAGAGCGCAACGGCAGGCCGGTGCAGGCGCGCCGCGACCTGGCGCGCTACTACGTCATGACGGGCGCTTACGCGGCCGCCGAGTCGCAGCTCCAACAGGCGCGGGGCTTGTCCAAGGATTTCTACGAGCAGTCGCAGATCGACGTGCAGATCAAGGAAGTCAAGGACAAGCTGGCCGAAGAGCGCCAGTTGCTCGAGCGGTTCAAGTCCGGCTGAGCGGCCTCAGAGGCCGGTTTCGAAGAATCGGCCCAGCCGCTGGGGCAGCCAGTTCAGGTGGCCCGGAAAGGCGCCGGTGGGAAAGCCCGCGTGTCCGCCATCCGAAGGCTGGTGCAGCAGGATGCCGGGGGCGCAATCTTCGGGCTTGGGCAGCGATGCGGACGGGATGAAGGGATCGTTGCGCGCGTTGAGCACCAGCGTCGGCACGGAAATCTTGGGCAGCCACGGCTTGCTGGACGCTCGCGTCCAGTAATCCAGGGCATTTCGAAAGCCATGCATCGGCGCGGTATAGGTGTCGTCGAATTCTCGCAGGTCGTGCGCATGCGCGATCCGCATGACGTCGATCGAGCCGGGAAAGCGATGCGCCTTTTCCAGCACCTTGTGCTTGAGCGTCTTCAGGAAGTGCGCGGTGTACACGCGCCGGTTGAAGAGCCCCGTGGACAGCGTCTTGCCGCAGGCGACCAGATCCAGCGGCGCCGACACGCCGGCGCAGGCCGTCAGCCAGGTGGTGTCCTCCTGGTGTTCTCCCAGGTACTTCAGCAGCGCATTGCCGCCCAGCGACACGCCCACGGCGTGCCAGCGCGCATGGGGAATGCGCTGGCGCACGGTCTGCAGCAGGAAACCGACCTCGGCCGAGTCGCCGGAGTAATAGGCCCGCGCCAGCCGGTTCGGCACGCCCGAGCAACCCCGGAAATGCGCGATCACGACGATCCAGCCGCGCGCCCGGAAATAATGCGCGATGGACTGCGCATAGCGGCTGGTGCTGCCGCCTTCCAGGCCGTGGAAGAGGATGAGGGCAGGGGTGTCGGGCGTCTGGGGCAGGGACGTCCAGTCGGCGTCCGTCATCCAGCGCGCGGCGGCCGTCTTGCCGTTGGCGACCGGCCGCTGCCCGCTCACCGGCGCGCCGTCGGCGGCCTTGTGCGGAAACAGCCCCGGGCCGGTCCAGTCGAAATCCACGAAATCCGTGTCGGGCGTGTCGACCCGGTCGCGCACGAACGCGATGCGGTGATACTGCGCGAACAAGGCGGCGTACACCGTCTGGCTGTCGCCCCCTGGCAACCAGGGAGGGACGGGGCAGGGCGTTGTATCAAGACGAGCAGCGGCCAACTGGGAATCCACCCGGATCAATGAAGCATGTCGGGCACGTCGTGCAGGTCGAGCACCCCGGCTTCCGTGGGCGCCGGCGAGGCATGGTGCATGACCATGCGCCAGCCGGTGGGGCCCTTGTGGTAGATGTTGGTGGCGTAGCAGTTGGCGAACTGCGTGCCTTCACGCGTGCGCACCGCCACCTGTTCGACCAGCACATGGACCGCGCACATCATGCTGAGCATGACGAGCGGGCGCAGCGGCCGGACATGCAGCGGACCGTTGGACAGCACCTGTTGCCAGGACTCGTGCACCGCGGAGTGGCCGACGATGCGCAGGCCGCCCGGATGGATGCAAACGACTTCCTCGTCGTCGGCCCAGACCTGCATCAGGCGGACAGCGTCCGCCTGCTCTAGGGCTTCGTAGAACGCGTGTTCTGCTTCTTCGGGCGTGGCAAACATGGCTGCTGAAACGGATAAGCGTGTTATGGGGCAGTGGGCTCAGTGCCCGTGGCCGTGCAGCACGGTGCCGGCCTTCAGACGGTACTCGGCGCCACAGTAGGCGCAACGGGCCGACCCGGTGCGGGCCACATCCAGGAAGACGCGGGGATGCATGCTCCAGAGCGGGGCCTTGGGGCCTGGACAGAACACGGGCAGGTCTTCGGCGCCGACCTCGATGACTTCGTGAGCGCGGGAGACGGCGGCCGGGGCAGCAGCGGTCATGGATATTCCTGAAAAAAGAACCGATATACGGCAGGTTGAAACAATGATGCGGTCTTGCTTCGCAGAACCGCGCGAATCAGACGGATCAGACTTTACTTAGCCAGTGATGGTACTTCGGGTTGCGGCCATTCACCACGTCAAAAAACGCGTTCTGCAAGCGTTCGGTGACCGGGCCGCGCCGGCCCGAGCCGATCTGGCGGTTGTCGACCTCGCGGATGGGCGTGACTTCGGCGGCCGTGCCGGTGAAGAATGCCTCGTCGGCGATATAGACGTCGTCGCGCGTCAGCCGCCGCGTCACCACGGGCAGGCCGAGGTCGGCCGCCAGGGCGTGGATGGTGGAGCGCGTGATGCCCGTCAGCGCGGAGGCGATCTCGGGCTCGCAGAGCACGCCGTCCTTGACGAGGAACAGGTTTTCTCCCGAACCCTCGGCCACGAAGCCGTCGGTATCCAGGAGCAGCGCCTCGTCGTAGCCGTCCTGCAGGGCCTCGGTGTTGGCCAGGATGGAATTGGCGTACGTGGTGGCGACCTTGGCGCGCGGCATCGTGACGTTCACGTGCTGGCGGGCGAATGACGACACCTTGACGCGGATGCCGTTGGCCAGGGCATCTTCGCCCAGGTAGGCGCCCCAGGGCCAGGCGGCGATGGCGACGTGCACCCGGGCGCCCTTGGGCGACACGCCCATTTTTTCGGGACCGTAGAACACCAGCGGGCGTATGTAGCCGGCTTCAAGCTGGTTCTCGCGCACGACCGTCCGCTGGGCTTCGTTGATCGTGTCGCGATCGAACGGCATGGGGATCTGGTAGATATGCGCCGAATTGAAGAGGCGCCGGGTGTGGTCTTCGAGGCGGAAGATCGCGGTGCCCAGGGTGGAGCGGTAGGCGCGCACGCCCTCGAAGACGGACAGCCCGTAGTGCAGGGAATGCGTCAGGACATGCGTCGTGGCGTCTCGCCATGGAACGAGCTTGCCGTCATACCAGATGAAACCATCGCGGTCAGCCATCGACATGGTCTTCTCCACACAGTGCGCGCCAGACCTGCCGCCGCGCGCCAGGCCCCAAGGGGTCAAGAATCTTGAGGCCGCTATTGTATCAAGCAGCGAGGTTACAATACGGGCCTATTCGCGCACCGGAGTGGGGCGGTCCGCCCCGCGCATGCTGATTCTGGTGGGCGAACGGGCTGCCGCGTGTTTCTTCCCATCGAGTTTTCATGTCGTCCTGTCTGAATCGCCAGGGGCCAGCCGTTGTCCTCTGAATCCGCGTTGCCTGAATCCGAAAACCCAGGCCAGGTCCGCCAGGAACGCCTGACCGCCTTTCGCGCGGGCGTCCATGCCATCGTGCCCGCCCTGATCGCCACCGCGACCTGGGGATTGGTCACCGGCGTGGCCATGGTCAAGTCCGGGCTCACCGAATCCATGGCGCTCGCCATGACCCTGCTGCTGTACGCGGGATCGGCCCAACTCACCTCGCTGCCCCTGATCGCCGCCGGCGCGCCCCTGTGGCTGGTCTTCGCGGCCGGCTGCGTCGTGAACCTGCGATTCATCATCTTCGGCGCGGCGCTGCAGCCCTACTTCCGCCATCTGTCCTGGCCCAAGCGCCTGGGGCTGGGCTATTTCACGACCGACATGGGCTTCGTCCTGTTCATGCCGCGCTTTGGCGATTCCGCCGAGCGCGGCACCCGCGAGCAGCTTTGGTTCTTCATGGGCACGATCGTGCCGGGCTGGCTGGTGTGGCAGTCGTCGTCGATCGTCGGCATTTACCTGGGCGCCATGGTGCCCACCAACTGGTCGCTGGATTTTGCCGCGGTGCTGGCGCTGCTGGCCATCACGGTGCCGCTTGCCAGTTCCAAGCCCATGCTCGTGTCCATGCTGGCGGCAGGCGTCGTGGCATGGGTCGGGCAGGCGCTGCCCTTGCGCCTGGGCCTGGCGGCGGCGGTCATCGCCGGCGTCGTGGCCGGCATCTGGGCCGAACGTTTCTTCAAGGCGCGCCCATGACGCTCTGGCCCTCTGAAATCTACGTCTATTCCGCCATCCTGCTGCTCGCCCTGTGCAGCGTGCTCACGCGGGCGGGCTTCATGCTGTTCGGCGACTACATTCCGTTGCCCGACAACGTGCGCCGCGCCTTGCGCTATGCGCCCGCCGCGGCGCTGACCGCCATCGTGGTGCCCGATCTCCTACCCTGGAAGGCAGGCCTGGGTCCAGTCTTCGATTACAAGCTGGTCGCCGGCCTGGTCGCCATATTGGTGTTTCTGCGCACGCGCAGCGCCGTCTTGGTGATCGTCGTTGGCATGCTGGTGCTCTGGGGCCTGCGCTGGCTGGCCGGCTGATGGCCAGGAAGTATCTGGCAATGTGTCCATCAGGTGGACGTTGCGGCGGCTTTTTTCGCCTCGCCAGCCCCTGCGAAGGGCGGTCGACGGGGGCCGGCCCAGGACCTTTTGCGCGTGTGTTAAGGCGGCTGCGCTAAAATTCATCAATCCACAGCAATCCGGGCCTGGTACTGCCCACATAAGTATCGAATCCAAAATGCGCCTCTTGGCCTGCAAGGCAAGGTGCGGATTGCCCGCGTAGCGTGCTGGCGACCCGCGGCGATTTGCGTGCCGTCGCAATGCGATCGCGCGTTTCGGGTTGCCCCGATGCATATGTAGAGCAGTGCATGTAGCACTCTCGTTTTGTTCTTTTTCACTGGTCCCGGTATCTGCCTAACCCTGATGACTGAATCCAATCAAACCGTAGCACCCACTGCTGACGCTGACGCGCCCGCGCCGACGTTCGACGATTTCGGGCTGCACCCCCTGTTGCTGCAGTCCATCGCCGAAACCGGCTACACCATCCCGACGCCCATCCAGGCGCAGGCCATTCCCGTCGTGGTGGCGGGTCGTGACGTCATGGGCGCCGCCCAGACCGGCACCGGCAAGACGGCGGCGTTCACGGTGCCCATCCTGCACCGCCTCATGCCGCTGGCCAACACCAGCGCATCGCCCGCACGGCATCCGGTCCGCGCGCTGATCCTCGCGCCCACGCGCGAACTCGCGGATCAGGTCTACGAAAGCGTCAAGCGCTACAGCAAGCAGACGCCGCTGCGTTCGGCCGTCGTGTTCGGCGGCGTGGACATCGGCCCGCAGAAAGAGGCGCTGCGCCGCGGCTGCGAAGTGCTGGTCGCCACGCCGGGCCGCCTGCTTGACCACGTCGAGCAAAAGAACGTGAACCTCAGCCAGGTCGGCATCCTGGTGCTGGACGAAGCGGACCGCATGCTCGACATGGGGTTCCTGCCCGATCTCGATCGCATCGTCCGCCTGCTGCCGGCACAGCGCCAGGGCCTGCTGTTCTCGGCCACCTTCAGCAACGAAATCCGCAAGCTGGGCCGCTCGTACCTGAACCACCCCGTCGAAATCGAAGTCGCCGCGCGCAATGCGACCGCGACGACGATCACGCAGATCGCCTACAAGATGACCAGCGACGCCAAGCGCGCCGCCGTCGTCCACCTGGTGAAGTCGCGCGGGCTCAAGCAGGTCATCGTTTTCTCGAACACCAAGATCGGCACCGCGCGCCTGGCGCGCGACCTGGAGCGCGACGGCGTCAAGGCCGAATCGATCCACGGCGACAAGACCCAGGCCGACCGCATGAAGGCGCTCGAAGCCTTCAAGGCCGGCGAACTGGAAGTGCTGGTCGCGACCGACGTGGCCGCGCGCGGCCTGGACGTCGCCGGCGTGCCCTGCGTCATCAACTACGACCTGCCGTACAACGCCGAAGACTACGTGCACCGCATTGGCCGCACCGGCCGCGCGGGCGCGTCGGGCGAAGCCATCGCCCTGTTCACCGCTGACGAAGAGCGCTTCTTGCTCGACATCGAAAAGCTCATCAAGCGCGAGGTGCCGCGCGGCACGCTCGACGTGCCGGCGGACCTGATCGCGCGCAGCCATCGCCGCAGCGACGGCCCGTCGCATTCGCGCGAAGGCCGTGAATCAGGCCGCGATTCCGGCCGCGAAGGCCGGGGCGATCGCGGCCGCTCGTCCGACCGCCGTTCCAGTCATCATTCGGGCGGCTCGCGCCAGCCGGTCGACGACTTTTTCTTCAAGCCGTACGAGCCCTCCACGCCGTCCGACCGCGCCGAAGAACAGGAATCGCGCAGCAGCGCCTCGCCGGCGACGACGCCCAAGCGCCAGCTCGCCGTCCTGCTCGGCGGCAGCCGCAAGCCCTGATCGCGTCCGGCGTCGACGCAAAAAAACCCGCAAGGCCGATTGGCGTTGCGGGTTTTTTTTCGCCTGCGGGACGGCGCAATCTCAGGCGGCGAGCATCCGCGGCAAGTCGGGCAGGGCGGTCTTCACCGGGGCGCTGTCCGCGTTCAGGCTTGCCAGCAGGCGCTCCAGGTGGCCGATGTGCGGCAGCATGGGACCGTAGAACACCACGCGATTGCCGATCTGCACCAGCAGCGTGGGGAAGTTTTCGATGTCTTCGTCGCCCAGCAGCTCGGCGTGGTCTTCGATGTCGATCCAGGCGAAGACGTGCTGCGGCAATGCCGCAGCCAGGGACTCGAGCTTGGGCTTGTACTCTTCGCAGGTGTCGCACCAGGCCGCGCAGAAGCAGGCGATGAACCAGGCGTCGGAGGTGGCGCCCAGCCGCGCGCGCAGGGCGTCAAGGTCGGTACCGGGGGTAAGCAGGGGCATGTGAGCAGATCGGGACGTGTTTGACTATCATACCCGGGTTGTCCACCCCTCATTCCGACTGCCATGACCGCCTTGCGCACAGATCCTCCCACTCCTGGAAACGGCCGCTTGTCCGGCGCGGGGGCGGGCACCGCAGGCGTGGGGCAGGCGTTCAAGCGCGCCTTGGTATCGCAATGCCACCCGACGATGCTGTTCGCGGTGTTGCTGCCCTTCCTGATCGCGCTGATCGGCGCCTTCCTGCTGCTGTGGCTGTTCTGGACGCCCCTGACCGAATGGCTGCGCGCCGAGGTGTCGCACTGGGAGTTCGTCAACCGCGTCGACGAATGGCTGGTCGCGGTGGGCCTGTTCTCGCTCAAGATCTACCTGATTCCCGTGATCGCCGCAGCCATCCTGCTGCCGGTATCCGGGATTCTCGGGCTGGCGATCGCCGCGGTCTTCGTCATGCCGCTGGTGCTGCGCCATGTGGGCCAGCGCGAGTACGCGACCGTGGGCCGACGCGGCAAGTTTTCCACGGCGGTCAGCGTGTGGAATGCCGTCTGGGTCTCGGCGGCGTTCGCCGCCGGCTGGATTCTGACGCTGCCGCTGTGGCTGGTGCCGCCCATGGCCGTGGTGCTGTCGATCTTCTGGTGGGCGTTCGCGTTCTCGCGCATGATGCGGGTGGACGCCATCGTCGAACACGCCAGCCCGGATGAGCGCAAGCTGATCCTCGAACGAAACAATGGCGGCTTCTGGACCATCGGCCTGATCTGTTCCCTGCTGAACCTGCTGCCGCCCGCCTGGATTATCCTGCCGGTGTTTTCCGCGCTGGTATACGCGCATTACGGCCTGGAAGCCCTCAAGCGCCTGCGCCAGGACCGCGTCATCGACGTCTGACCGGCGTCTTTTTTCTAACCTATGGAATCGGACATGGCTGCAGAATCCAACGCCCGCCGCATCGGCCTCATCATCGTCGGAGATGAAATCCTCTCGGGCCGGCGCCAGGACAAGCATTTTTCCAAGATCGTCGAGATGCTGAGCGCGCGGGGCATGCACCTGAGCTGGGCCGAATTCCTCCCGGACGAGCGCGACCGCCTGGTGGACGCCTACAAGCGCAGCTTCGCCAGCGGCGACGTGGTGTTTTCCTGCGGCGGCATCGGCGGCACGCCGGATGACCATACCCGCCAGGCCGCGGCGGCCGCGCTGGGCCTGCCGCTGGCGCTGCACCCGGAGGCCGAGGCGGCCATCGCGCTGCGCACCCAGGAAATGGCCGCCAAGGGGCAGGGCACCGCCGACATGAGCGCGCCCGAAAACCAGCAGCGGCTGCAGATGGGCATGTTTCCCGCAGGCTGCGAGATCGTCCCCAATCCGTACAACCGGATCCCCGGCTTTTTCATCAAGGACCATACCTTCGTGCCGGGCTTTCCCGTGATGGCCTGGCCAATGCTGGAATGGACGCTGGATACGCGCTATCGTGCGCTGCAACATGTGCGTGCCCACGTCGAGCATTCGTTCCTGGTTTTCAGCATGCCTGAATCGCGCATCACCCCGTCGATGGTCAGCGTCGAAAGCCGTTGGTCCGGCGTACGGGCCTTCAGCCTGCCCAGCGTCGGCGAGGCCGGCGGCATGCCTCACATCGAGCTCGGCGTTAAGGGCGAACCCGAGGCGGCGGCCGAGGCGCTCGAGTTCCTGCGCGCCGAAGTGCTGCGCCTGGGTGGCAAGCTGGCCCCGCCCGCGGCGGCCTGAGCCGCGTTTTTGCAAGACACCGCCGGTTGCGCCTTTTAATCAAATTCTGATTGCCAAACGCCGCGCTAAATTTCACAATACGGGAAAGAACTGTTTGCTGCAATGCCGCAACGTGCACCCTGGGCGCTGCGGCGCCAGCCCAAATTTTCCATGACCCGCCTTCCTACTCCCCGTAATCCGCTGGACGCCGAGACCGAAGGCGCTTCCGCGCATCCCATCGCCATCCAGGTCATCGAACGCGCGATGCGCCTGCTCGACGCCCTGGCCGCGCAGCCTGATCCGGTCACGCTCAAGGAACTCTCCGCGACCACCGGCCTGCATGCGTCGACGGCCCACCGCATCTTGAATGACCTGGTGGTGGGGCGCTATGTCGAACGGGTCGACAACGGCCTGTACCAGCTTGGCATGCGTCTGCTGGAACTGGGTTCGCTGGTCAAGGGGCGGCTCAATGTGCGCGAAGCCGCCATTCCCGCCATGCGTTCGCTCCACAAGCTCACGGGGCAGACCATCAATCTTTCGGTCCAGCAGGGCGACGAGATCGTCTACATCGACCGCGCCTGGAGCGAACGCTCGGGCATGCAGGTGGTGCGCGCCATCGGCGGGCGGGCGCCGCTGCACCTCACCTCCACGGGCAAGTTGTTCCTGTCCACCGGCGACACCCGCCAGGTGCGCGCCTACGCGCTGCGCACGGGCCTTGCCGGCCATACGCGCAACAGCCTGACCGACCTGGACAAGCTCGAACGCGAACTGGCCCTGGTGCGGCGTCATGGCTACGCCCGCGACAATGAAGAGCTTGAACTCGGCGTGCGCTGTATCGCGGCCGGCATCTTCGACGATACGGGCAAGTTGGTGGCGGGCCTTTCCATCTCGGCTCCCGCCGAACGCCTGCAGGATGACTGGATCAAGGCCCTGGTCGACACGGCCGCCAGCATTTCCGAGGCCCTCGGCTACGAGCCCTCGGTCTCCACCGGGTTCAACGGCCTGGGCATGGCGGCCGAAGCCATGCGGACGTAGTCCACGGCAAGCCCAAAAAGACGAAGCCCCCGCAAGGGGGCTTCTGTTTTGGGGCGATCGTCGCAACAGGCCGCCCGCGTGGCGGACGGCCTCGCGGCCGCGCTTATTGCTTTTCGATGCCGGCCTTCTTGAAGAGCTCGGCCCACTGCGGAACCTGCTGCTTGACCTTGGCTTCCAGCGACTGCGGATTGGCTTCGGACGTCAGCACGGTGGCGCCCAGCTGCTTCATGCGATCCTGGAACTTGGGATCGGCCAGGCCGGCTTGCAGGCTCTTGACGAGCTTGTCCACGACGGGCTGCGGCGTGCCCTTCGGCACCCACATGCCATGCCAGATACCGACTTCAAAGCCCTTGTAGCCGGACTCGTCCATGGTCGGCAGGTTGGGCAGGGTGGGAACGCGCTTCAGGCTGGTCACGGCGTAGGCCTTCACCTTGCCGGCTTCGATCTGCTGCGTCGTGTTGGTGGTCTGGTCGCACATCAGGTCCACCTGCTTGCCCAGCAGGTCGTTCATGGCGGGCGCCGTGCCCTTGTACGGGATCGTCAGCAGTTGCACGCCCAGGGCTTCGACCAGCATGGTGCCGCACAGGTGGCTGGCGGCGCCGATGCCGGCGTTGGCGAGGGAAACCTTGTCCTTGTTCTTTTTGAGGTAATCCGCCAGCTCGCCGATGTTGTTGGGCGGAAAATCGGAGCGTGCGACGATGGTCATCGGCACGTCCACCACGAGGCCGATCGGCTGGAAGCTGGTGTAGGGGTCGTACCCCGGATTCTTGTAGAGCGAGGGCGCGGTGGAGAAGCCCGCATGCATCAGAAGGATGGAATAGCCGTCCGGTTGCGAGCGCGCGACCTGGGTGGTGCCGATGGTGCCGCCGGCACCGCCTTTGTTTTCGACCACGACCGTTTGGCCCAGGCTGGCGCGCATGGCTTCCGCAAGGGAGCGGGCGACGTTGTCGGTCGGGCCGCCTGCCGCAAACGGCACCACCATGTTGATGGGGCGCTCCGGGAATTCCGCGTGTGCGGTGCCGGCCGCGAGCAGGGCGCCGGCCGCGAGCAGGGCCGAAAGCGTGCGGGGGATCAGGGTCATGAAGTCTCCGATTGCAGGTTTATGCTTGCTGCGATGTAGTTATCAACCGCTGACATGTCATTGGTATTTGTCTGTCATCAGCGTGAAAGCAGTGTAGAAAAGAATTGATACCGCGTCATGTCCGGTATTTCCCGAGTCATGGAAATTCGTTGAGCAGGATCAAGCGCGGCGGGCGGGCGCACCGGAAAAGTGCAAACAGTTGTTGCGCTGCACAAAAACCGCTTGACAAGTTTTTTGCTCGGCCTAGAATGGCAATTGTGCAGTGCATCAAACGGGCCGGCGGTAGCTTGTAGTACCAGTTTCCGCGCACGTTTATTTCGTCGCAGACAACCATCCTTACTCGCCGGACATCCTCCGGCTACCCTAAGAGGAGCATTCTATGAGCGCTATTCCGCAACAAGTCCTGGACCGTCAAAAGGCCAGCATCAACACCATCGTGGCCGCCCAGACGGCCGTGTTCGCCGGCTTCGAAAAGCTGGTCGAGCTGAACCTGAAGGTCGTCAAGGCCACGCTGGACGAAGTCGCCCAGAAGTCGCAGCAAGCGGCTGAAGTGAAGGATCCGCAGGAAGCCGCGGCGTTCGCCACGGGCCTGCTGCAACCGGGCGCCGAAAAGGCCCTGGCCTACACCAAGCACGTGTACGACATCGTCGCCGGTGTGCAAGGCAGCCTGGTCAAGCTGACCGAAGAACAGATCGCCGAAAGCCAGCAGCAACTGAGCGAAGCCGTCGACCAGTTCTCCAAGAACGCCCCGACCGGCTCCGAAAGCGCCGTGGCCCTGATCAAGTCCTCGCTGGCCACCGCGACCAGCGCCTACGATTCGATGACCAAGGCCGCCAAGCAGGCCGCCGAAGTCGCCGAGTCGAACCTGAATGCCGCCGCCAACGCGACCTTCAAGGCTGCAACGGATGCTGCCGATGCCGCCACCAAGGTTGCCAACCGCACCCGCCGCAGCGCCTAAGTATTTGGCGCGCAGTGATGCGCAAATCGCAGTAATGTAGTACTGTTGAGTGACAGAGCAGAGCTGGAATTAGGGCCACCCACAGGGTGGCCCCTTTTTTTTGTCCAAGGCTTTTGCCTGAACTGCTGCCGGAGCCTTTGCCGGCGCTTGCGCCGGACGTTTCGCCGGTGCCCCTGCCGGTCAGCGGCGCGCCACGGCGCGCACGCACTCACCCACCAGCGCCGGCCCGCGATAGATCAGGCCCGTATAGAGCTGGACCGCGTCGGCGCCGGCGTCCATTTTTTCGCGCGCCTGGCGGCCCGACAGTACGCCGCCCACGCCGATGATGGCAAGGCTGCCTCCCAGCTTTTCCTTCAGGCGGCGAATGACCGCCAGCGAAAGCTCATGCACGGGCGCGCCGGACAGGCCGCCGGCCTCTTCCGCATGGGCCTGCCCCTGCACCGCATCGCGCGACAGCGTGGTGTTGGTGGCAATGACCGCGTCGATGCCGTGCCGCGGCAGGATTTCTGCGATGGCGTCGATCTGCTCGTGCGTCAGGTCGGGCGCGATCTTCACGGCCATGGGGACGCGGCGCTGGTGCCGGTCTTCCAGCGCGCGCCGCTTGTCGGCCAGTTGGCCCAGCAGCGCAGAGAGCTCGTCGCCGCTTTGCAGCGCGCGCAGGTTCTTGGTGTTGGGCGACGAGATGTTCACGGTGACGTAGTCGGCATGCGGATACACGCCTTCCAGGCCGATGAGGTAGTCGTCGGCCGCCCGCTCGATGGGTGTATCGGCGTTCTTGCCGATGTTCAGGCCCAGAATCCCGCCTTGCTGGCGCCATGAACTGCGCTGCACGTTGGCCAGGAAGGCGTCCAGGCCCTGGTT
Source organism: Achromobacter sp. NFACC18-2 (assembly GCF_900108985.1). NCBI lineage: Bacteria > Pseudomonadati > Pseudomonadota > Betaproteobacteria > Burkholderiales > Alcaligenaceae > Achromobacter > Achromobacter sp. NFACC18-2. The sequence continues at coordinate 144,226 of NZ_FNYM01000016.1, forward strand.
GTTGAAGCCCAGGCGATTGATCAGCGCATTGGCGCGCGGCAGGCGGAACATGCGGGGTTTCGGATTGCCGGGCTGCGCGCGCGGAGTGACCGTGCCGACTTCGATGAAGCCGAAGCCCAGGTTGCCCAGCGCGTCGATATAGGCGCCGTTCTTGTCCAGGCCGGCCGCCAGCCCGATCGGATTGGCCATCTGCATCCCCATCAGCGTGCAGGGCGCCTTGGGTTGCGCGTGCAGGAGCTTGCGCGTGGCGCCGCAGTCATAGGCGCGCTGCAGGCCGGACAAAGTGACGTCGTGGGCGGTTTCCGCGTCCATGGCAAACAGCGCCGGGCGGGCCAGGGGATAGGCGTGGAAGAGGATAGACATGGGGCGGAATTGTAGAGGGAATTGATCCGTCCCTGGCGGCCGCGGCATGGCTGCCGGGGAAATCAGGCGGGCGCGCGCTCCGCGTTGTCGCGCCATTCGCCGTCGACCAGGAACTGGGCCGGCCGGAAGGCGGACTTATAGGACATCTTGCGGCTTTCCGCGATCCAGTAGCCCAAGTAGAGCCACGGCAGGTTCAGCGCGCGGCATTGTTCGACCTGCCACAGGATGCTGTAGGTGCCCAGGCCGTCGGCGATATCGGGGTCATAGAACGTGTAGACCGAGGAAAGGCCGTCGTCCAGCACGTCGATGATGGAGACCATCACCAGCACGCCCTCGGGGTCGCGGAATTCCACCAGCCGGGTGTTGACGCGGCTGGTCAGCAGGAACTGGGCGTATTGCGTGCGGCTGTCTTCGTCCATGCCGCCGCCCGGATGGCGTCCCTGCTGGTAGCGCGTGTACAGCCGGTAGTGCTCGGGAGACCAGGCCAGCTCCGCCACAAACGACTGCAGGTGCTGATGGTTGCGCCACGCGCGGCGCTGGCTGCGATTGGGCGCAAAGCCCGCCGTATCCACGCGCACCGGAATGCACGCCTGGCAGTTGTCGCAATGGGGGCGGTAGGTAAAGAGACCGCTGCGGCGAAAGCCCTGTTCGACCAACTGGGAATACGTGCCCGCATTGATCAGATGGCCGGGCGCGGCGACCTGCGACCGGGCCTGCCGCCCTGGCAGATAGCTGCAGGGGTAGGGGGCGGTTGCATAGAACTGCAGCGTGGAGAAGGGAAGTTCTTTGAGCTGGCTCATTGGAAATCCCGCATGACGGCGGCAAGCCTGTGACGGGAATGGCTAATATTAACGCCTAACCCACCCTGCAATCCGCGTCCCCGGCTGCGTCCGGATGCAGCCGGCCCTGGCTGTCCAGCGTGCCGCGGGACCACGGGATGCCCGGTTGCGCCGTGGCGGTGCGCACGTGCCGCAGAAAACGTTCGCGCGGCAGCGGGCGGGCGCCCATGCTGGCCAGGTGGCGCGTCTGCTGCTGGCAATCGATCCATTCGACCCCCTGGGCATCCAGGTAGCGCACCAGGTAAGCCAGCGCCAGCTTGGACGCATTGGGCACGCGCGTGAACATGGATTCGCCGAAGAACATGCGTCCCAGGCTGATTCCATAGAGCCCGCCCGCCAGTTCGCCGTCGATCCAGGTTTCGATGCTGTGCACGACCCCCGCGGCATGCCAGTCCCGGTAGGCCTCCTGCATGGCCGTCGTGATCCAGGTGCCGGGCTGGCCATCGCGCGGCGCGGCGCAGGCGGCCATGACCCGCGCAAAGGCGGTGTCGACCCGCACCTGCACGCGCGGGGTGGCGTCGTGTTCCCGGGCGGCGATCTGCCGCAGCAGCTTGCGCAGCGAGTGGGACGGCGCGAAATCCTTGACGGCCAGCACCATCCGCGGATCCGGGCTCCACCACAGGAGGGGCTCGCCTTCCGAGTACCAGGGGAAGATGCCGTTGGAGTACGCCTGGGTCAGCCGGGCCGTGGACAGGTCCGCCCCGGCGGCCAGCAGGCCGTCCGGATCCGTCAGCGCGAATTCCGCAGGAGGGAACGGGGTATCGGCGGCAAGCCAGGGCAGTTTCAACGGTGCGATTCTAGGGTGTAGTGGTGAGGACCGAAGGTGCCGCGCTTGCGGTCCTCGAAAAAGAGGCGCAGGGTGCTCGCGACGGTGCGAAAGGCCAGGTCGTCCCAGGGAATGTCGGCCTCGTCGTAGTAGCGGGCCTCCAGGCTTTCGGGCCCGGGATCCAGCTCCGGACCCAACGCCTGCGCCAGGTAGAACACATGCACCTGTTCAATCTGCGGCACGTCGATGATGGTGTAGATCTCTCCCAGCTGGATCTTTGCGCCGGATTCCTCCAGCGTTTCGCGCGCCGCGCCCTGTGCGGTGCTCTCGCCCAGCTCCATGAACCCCGCGGGCAGCGTCCAGGTGTTGTAGCGCGGCTCGATCGCGCGGCGGCAAAGCAGCACGCGGTTGTCCCAGACGGGCACGGTGCCGACCACCAGCCGGGGATTCTGGTAATGGATCGCACCGCAGTGATCGCAGATGTCGCGCTCGCGGTTGTCGCCTTCCGGCACCCGGCGGTTTACCGGCGAGCCGCATTGGCTGCAGAAATGGGAACGGCGCGGGGCGGGGAAGTATTCGAGGGGCGGTTTGGCGGTCATGGGTACGATTCTAACGGCTGCGGCGGGGCGTGGCGCGCCGGCCCGGTGGCGTGGCGGCGGGGCTGCCGAAGCGCGCTTCCAGGTGTTCGACGAAGGACCTCACTTTCGGCGACAGGAATCGCCGGTGCGGGTAGACGGCCACCATCGAGATGGGCGTGTGGGCATAGTCCGTCAGGAGCGCCGTGAGGCGTCCCGCGCGGATATCCTCGCCCACCAGGAATTCCGGCTGCAGGATGATGCCGTGGCCCGCCAGCGCCGCCGTGCGCAGCACGTCGCCGTTATTGGCCCGAAGCGCGGCATTCACGCGCACCAGGTGGGTTACGCCGTCCTTCTCGAAGTGCCATTCGTTGCCCGTGCTGGCGTAGGCATAGTGCAGGCAGCGGTGCTGCTTCAGGTCTTCGGGCACGCGGGGCGCGCCGTGCTGTTTCAGGTAGGACGGCGCGGCGCAGACCAGCAACTGCTGGGGCGCCAGGGGACGGGCCACGAGCGACGAATCCACCAGCGGCCCGATGCGCACGGCGACGTCGTAGCCGTCTTCCACCAGGTCGACCACGCGGTCGTTCAGGTCCAGGTCGATCACCACGTCGGGATAGCGCAGGAGGTACTCGGCAATGGCCGGGCCCAGGTGCAGGATGCCGAAAGACACGGGCGCGCTGATCCGCAGCCGGCCGCTGGGCCGCTGGCCCTCGGCCTGCAGCGACAGCTCCAGGTCGGCGACCTCGGCCAGGATGGGGCGCACGCGCTCGTAGAATGCCCGGCCCGCATCGGTCATGCTGAGCTTGCGCGTGGTGCGGTTGAGCAGCCGCACGCCGTACTTCTGTTCCAGGTAGGCGATCTGCCGGGTGACCACGGAACGCGCCTGGCCCATTTTGTCGGCCGCCGCCGCGAATGAGCCCAGTTCGACGACCTTGGCATAGGTCTGCATGGCAGTATGGGTATCCAAGATTGTTTCCTTTCGGGGAACAATAATTTGCAATTCTGCATGTTTATCTTTGTTTTTGGAATCGCAAGAATACGCCCCAGAAGAATTCTCCCGAACCGGGAGCTTCGCTTTTCCGCACAAGGATGACTGCAATGATCGATACCCGTACCGCGCCCTACGCCGCGCTGCTGCTGCGCGTGGCGCTTGGCGTGATGTTCCTGGCCCATGGCCTGACCAAGCTGCTCGTTTTCACGCTGCCCGGCACCGCGCAGTTCTTCGGGAAGATCGGCTTTGCCGGATGGCTGGCCTATCCCGTCACGTTCTTTGAAGTGGCCGCGGGCATCCTGTTGATCCTGGGCGTTGTGCCGCGCTGGGTGGCCGCTGTGGCGGTGATCCAGCTTTTCGTTGCCTCGACCGTCCACTTCGGCAATGGCTGGGGGTTCGGCAACCCGGGCGGTGGCTGGGAATACCCCATTTTCCTGACCGTGGCGGCGGCTGTGCTGGCGCTGCTGGGCGACGGCAAGTTCGCGCTGGTCAAAAGCGGCCGCCGCTGATCGCAAGGATCAGCCTGCCGGGCCGCAAGCGGCCCGGATGCGCCATCCCTGATCGGGACTTTCGCAGGCAGCCCTGACGCAGTCAGGCCGGATCGGCCTGCGGGCGCGGCTCAAAGCCCAGCCGTCCGGCAATATCCGCCTGCGCGATCGATTCCAGCGGCGCGGCCGCGTAGACATCGTCGTACACCGCAGGGACCGACTGGCCGGGCGCCATGGCCGCCAGGGCGTCCAGCAGCGGCGCCCCGTCTGCCATCCGCAGCTTGTCCAGCAGCGGTTGCAGATCGCGGTCCAGCACGATGCCTGCGCCCAGGGGCGTCGTCGCGTAGAGCCGGCCCTCATCATCAAGCCACCAGCCGCTGACCGATGCGACGCGCGCGTTCGTGTGCGTGACCAGTCCGCGGCCGTCGTCCGCAAGGCGCAGCACATAAGGCGCCGCGTCCAGCCGCACGTAGACCCGTTGCGGGCCGTTCTGGAAAAACCAGCGGCCCGAATCATCGTGGTCGTAATTGCGGCTGATGAAATCCAGGATCTGCGTGTTGGTGATCGGTTCGCCCGGCCCGCCTTCGTTTGCCAGGCCCTGCGGATGCAGGCGCCAGCGTCCGCGCGCATCGAGCGACAGCCAGCCGTACACCGCCGGCACGTTCGGCCAGCGGGCGAGGGCGTCTTTCACCGATTGGTCCATGGTCAGGGGCGAATGATGATCGGGGGCGGGTTGATGACGATGGCGGGCGCTGCCGGCATCACGGGCACCGCCACGGGCTGCGGCGCGTAACCATAAGCATAGTCGTCGCGGCACTTGCGCTTTTCGCTGTAGTCGCCGTTGCGCTTCCATTTGCGCTCGACCTTACAGGCGCCATCCCAGTACTTTTCCTTGTACTCCCCGCCTTTATGGCGGTGGTGATGATGGTGCCGGTCGCCCGCCTCGGCGGCAACCGGCGCCAATGCAATCAGCGCGGCGGCGGACAGGGTCAGGAAAGAGGCGCGATGGCTCGCGCGCGGCTGCGAAACCGAGATGTTATGCATGGACTCATCGTTCAAATGAAAACGGGGTCACCATAGCAATCATCCGGCTGACCGGGCGTAGTGATGGGTAACGAGATGCTGGGGGAGGGGGAAGAAAAGATGCTGGAGGCGCAAGCCGGAATCGAACCGACGTACACGGATTTGCAATCCGCTGCATAACCACTCTGCCATTGCGCCAGCACTTGCAAGAAAAAAGGAAGCGCGGTGTTGGCCGTTGCTTCCTCTTTGTATTTGGAGCGGGAGACGAGTCTCGAACTCGCGACCTCAACCTTGGCAAGGTTGCGCTCTACCAACTGAGCTACTCCCGCGATTTGCATGCATCGCGCGTTGCTGAAGGTCCGTTTGAATTTTCAGGATTCGGGCGGCTGTCCGATCAGCGAGGCGAGAGTATACATTAATTCCTTCATGTATCAAGCGGGTCTGCATGGGGGGCGGGTCTAGTCTTTAGTCGTGAAAGAGGTCATTCCGACCCCGGGGCGTCGAAACGAAGACCAGGATTCGAAGACTGGGATTTGCCCAATCGAAATTCTTGTTCGTTCTGCCGCCTCGTTCACGTTGCCCCGCGAATTGCCGCGTTGGTGGGCTTGATCAGCGTGTGGTAACGTTTTGCGTCCTTTTTTCGCCGTCGCCGCCAAACTATGTCTGCCTACGTCAAGCCCAGATGGTTACGGGACACGCTAAGGTTTCTTCCCCTTAAAAGCCAATTCGTTCTGTCCGGGAATGTGCGCGATCTGCAGGCTTGCGAGGTGGCGCCGGGACTGGTGACTGCGCAACCGCTGGTCAACGCGCTGGCCGACAATCTACGCGACGCCGGTTATGCCCAACTCGTCGTCTGGAATCCCGTGACGGGGTTTACGGTGCCCGATAGTGCGCAGGCGCCGGCTGAGCCCGCGGACGAGACCTTGCGCCGATTGGGCCTGACTCCTTTGGATGGGGCGGCGCCGGGCGGCATTGATGCGCTTACCGCTTGTCTGGAGCGGGTAGTTGCCTTGACCGGCATGCCGGTAGCATTGATCGTCGATTTCGCATCGCGCCTGGCCATCCGCAGCGAAACACTGAGCGCTGCGGAACATGCCTTGTTCACCCGGGCTCTGGTGCTGGCGCATAGCGCCGCCGCGCGCCCGGCAGGCGATTCGCGCAAGCCCTTCTTCAATACGGTGATCTGGGTCGTCGACAAAGAAGGCGATCTGCCCGACTGGCTGTTGATTGAAAATCCGCGCATTCGGCACGTTCCGGTATCCAAGCCGGACAGCGCCGCGCGGCGCGCGTTGGCGGGCGCTTTGCTGCGGGGCGTTCCCGGGGGCAGGGATGCGATGCCCGAAGCGTTGGCCGAGGCCGAATCGGCTTTCGTGGACGGTTCCGAAGGCTTGCTGCTGGCCGATATGAACGCGATCGCCACGCTGGCACGCGTTGAAGAGGTGCCGATCGAGCATATCGCGGATGCGGTGCGGCGCTATAAGGTCGGCGTAACCGAAGATCCGTGGCTGCGGATCGATCGCGACAAAATCCGCAATGCCGAGGCGTTTATCCGCCGTCGCGTCAAAGGCCAGGCGCATGCGGTGACCCACATGCTTGATCTTGTCAAGCGTGCCATGACTGGCGTCGGCACGCAGCGCAAGGGCAACCGGCCGCGCGGCGTCGCCTTTCTGGCCGGGCCGACGGGCGTGGGAAAAACCGAACTCGCCAAGACGGTCACCAGCCTCTTGTTTGGCGACGAAAGCGCCTACATCCGCTTTGACATGTCGGAGTTCAGCGCTGAACACGCGGACCAGCGCCTGATCGGCGCGCCGCCTGGCTACGTTGGCTATGACGTGGGCGGCGAGCTGACGAATGCGATTCGTGAGCGGCCGTTCAGCGTCGTGCTGTTCGATGAAATCGAGAAGGCGCACCCGCGCATCCTCGACAAGTTTCTGCAGATTCTCGACGACGGCGTGCTGACTTCCGGGCGGGGCGATCGGGTGTATTTCTCCGAGGCGCTGATCGTTTTCACGTCCAACCTGGGCATCTATCGCCAGGACGAGACCGGCCAGCGGGTGGCCAATGTCCATCCGGCCGATAGCTTCGAGGATATCCAGAAGAACGTGCTGGGCGAGATCCAGCAACATTTCAAGCTGGTGCTCAACCGCCCTGAAATTCTGAACCGCATCGGCGAGAACATCATCGTGTTCGACTTCATCCGCAATGAGGTTGCGATCGAGATATTCGAGCAGATGGTGCGCGCCATGCTGGCGGACATTGCCGCGTTGGGCATCACCGTGGAAATCACGGACGTTTCCAGGACTGCGCTGCAGTTGCGCTGCATCGGCGACCTGTCCAACGGCGGCCGCGGCATCCGCAACCAGCTTGAGGCGCATTTGCTCAATCCGCTGGCGCGGTGTTTATTCGATCAGGACGCGCAGCCTGGCGATCGATTTACGATCTCGGGCATCGATGCGGGAGCCTTCCATCTGGAAAAATACGGCCCATGAATATCCGGATCTCGCGCCTGCATTTTCCCGTGACCACACTGGGACCTGGGCGCCGAATCGGAATCTGGTTTCAGGGCTGTTCCATCCGCTGTCCGGGTTGCATTTCGATGGACACCTGGTCGCCGGCAGGCGGGGAAACTCAGGTTGATGTGGTATTGGAGCAACTGCGGGCCTGGGCGCCGGAGGCAGACGGTTTCACGATATCGGGCGGAGAACCTTTCGATCAGCCAGAGGCGCTGCTCGCGCTCTTGCGCGGCGTGCGGCGGCTGTCGGCGGGCGACGTGCTGGTCTATAGCGGCCACGCCTACGAGCAACTGGCCGATGTGCTGGTCACCGCCGACGGCCTGATCGACGGCTTGATTTCCGACCCCTTCGATATGGCCGCGTCACAGACGCTGGCGCTGCGAGGCAGCGACAACCAGCGCTTGCATTGCCTCACGCCGCTGGGCAGGCAGCGATTTTCCGCGTTGCCTCGCCCCGCCAAGGCGCTTGACGTGATGTTCGACGGCGATGGCAGCGTGTGGTTCGCGGGCATCCCTTCGCGCGGCGATTTCCAGCGATTGCGCGAGCTATTGGCCGATCAGGGCCATCACGTCCAGACCAGCGCCGCTAAGGCGCGAGACAGAAAAGACAGGAATCAGCAGTCATGATGCGCTATTGCCCGAACTGCCACACCGAGCGATCGGTGGAAGAGTTCTTCTGCGCCGGCACGATCCACGGAGTGGAGTGCAACTGGGATTTGTCGCAGGTGCCGATACGCGCGGAAGGATGGCGACCGCACGAAGTCAAAACCATCGAGGCCAGGAAGGAAGACCATGCGCCGCAGTCGCTGGCATGCGTCAATGGCCACCCCATGAGCGAAGGCGACCTGATGTGCCTGGAGTGTGGCGGGGATGTCGCCGATGCAGTGGCCTTGGGCAGCGAGGCAGCGGCGGAACCCGACGAGACCCGGATCGATGGCTGGCGGCTGGTGCGGCAGATATCCAGCACCGATGGGGTGCGCGAACGCTATCTCGCGCAGCAGCAGGACACGGACCACCAGGCGGTGTTGACGCTTTACCGTCCGGGCGCGGAGCCGGATCCTGCTGTCTACGATGTGCTTCGCCGCCTGGCGAAACGCCATGTGCCGGAAATCATCGCGACCGGCCGCTGGGACGGCCGCGCGTATGAGGTCGCCGAGGAAATGAGCGGCGGCACGCTGGCCGATCTTGGCATCGCCATGCTAGATGCCGCCGCCGTCCGTCATGTTGTCGACGAACTTGGGCAGGCGTTGCATGCGTTCTCCGAGGTAGGACTGCGACATCGCGATCTGCGGCCGGCGACCTTGCTGGTGCGCAGCCGCGATCCGCTGGACCTGGTCATCAGCGGCTTCGGCTCGGCTCGCTTGTCGGAGTTTGACCTGGACATCGTGTCGCCGCTGGAAACGACGCGCTATATGGCGCCCGAGGCAATCGCTGGCGGTGTTGCTCCGGCATCCGATTGGTGGAGCCTGGGCATGATCCTGCTGGAACAACTGACTCATGGTCGCTGCTTTGAAGGCGTCAATCCGCATGCCTTCCTGATCCACGTACTGGCCAACGGGGTCGCGCTGCCGGATGATATGGACCCCTCGCTGCATCTGCTGTTGCGCGGTCTGCTCGCCCGCGACCGGCACCAGCGATGGCAATGGTCCCAGGTCAAAGCCTGGCTGGACGGCGAACCGGTGGCGGCGCCTTCGGCAAGCCAGATAGAGGCCGATGCCGAGGAGGGTGCCACCATCGCACTGGGTTCGCGGCAATTCCGCCGGCCGGCGGTGTTCGCGCTGGCCGCGGCGGAGAGCGAAAACTGGGAAGAGGCTCGCGACCATTTCAACCGTGGTGTGGTGCTGACCTGGGCGGAGCAAGCGGGCGCCAGCGCCCGGACGCTGGCGGGATTGCGCCAGGCCATGCAGCTCGACGGGGTTGACGACGACGGCCGCCTGATGATCGCGCTGAAGCTCTTGAATCCGGACATGCCGCTGATTCTGCGTGGCGACATCGTCACGCCGGGCTGGCTGCTGCAGCATCCCCTGGAGGGCTATGACCTGGTGACCGGCCCGATACCGGATTATCTGGAAAAGCTGGATACCGAAAGTTGGATCTCCCGGCTGCGCGCCCGCGCGGAACAGGTGCGGCAACGCGCAAGAAATCTGGACATCGCACTCGATGAGGACATGGTGCGGGTGGCGCTGCTGTCGACCTCGCGCGCCTCGTTGGCGGCGCAATGGGAAGCACGCAGACTGTTGCTGCCGGATGCCGACCACGCGGGCTTGCTGTCCCTGTCAGAGCGGCGATCCCTGAGCGAAGAAGACCTGATCGTCTTGCTGAGCGCGGCGATTTCGCAGTTTCGCTCGGTGGAAGAGATTCTCGATCAGGCGGCCGAGGTGGCGCAACGCGAAAGCATTCTGCTGTTTGAGCGCGAAGCGGCGCGTCCCGCGCTGGCGCTGTCCCGTCCCGATCTGTTCCGCGCCGTCGACGAGCGGATCGCGGGATTTGCGCGAACGGGCAACAAGACGCTTGACGACTGGGCGGACCAGTTCCGTATCGAGCGCCGCCTGCCCCTGCATCAGGCGCTTGTTCTGCTGTCGGTACCGCCGGAGCAATGGCTTGAGCCCCAAAAACAGCAATACGTGGTTCAGGTACTCGATTTTTTCGAGAAGAAGGTGGCGACCACGGTCATGCGCGGGCCTTTGGTGCGGATGAGCATCGGCAAGACGACAGGCCGTATCGATCTGAGCGAGCTGAACGGCGAGCGCAGTCGCAGCGGCGCCTTGCTCGATCATCTGGTGGCGCGCAATGCGCAGCCGGTGCCGGTCGATCCCGCCGTGTTGAGCGCGGCGCCGATGCTGGAGTACCGCCTGCACACGCTGCACCGGCAGACCTCGCTTTACAAGCGCGATACCGGAATAGACGGCTTGTATGTGGGTTTTCCTTTCCTGCTGCATAAAGAGCATCGCAGTTCCATCCGTCCGCGGATTGCCCCGATTTTGCTATGGCCGATCAAGCTGCTGATGGAACTGGGAACGCGCGGACAGGTGTCCCTGGCGTTTGACGGCGAGCGCGAAGAAATTCGCCTGAATCCGGCGCTGGAAGGCCTGCTGGGTCGGGAGGCGGTCAAGGCCTGGCGCGCGGCGGCCGGCGACGTGTTGGGGCGGTCGGCGTTGAAGGCAAGCGATGTCGTCGATGCGTTCGGCCTGCTGGCCGACGTGGAGGGCCGGCAACTCCGCGCGTTGCCGCCGCTCGCCATCGATATGCCTGCCGGCAGCGCTCGAATCGTCAGCGCGGCGGTTTTGTTCCATGTGGATTTCGCAGGGCAGGCCATTGGCGAAGACTTGCGACAGCTCAAGCAGTTGTCGCCATCTGGCACCGCGCTCGAATCCATGCTGCGGCTCAAGGATAAATCGGCCTACGAAGCGTCTTCGGCGGCGTCCGCCGAGATTGACCGCTACCTGACGGTGGCGAGCGATCCTTCGCAGGAAGCGGCGATTCTGCAAGCGCGACAGGAACCGGGCCTGCTTGTCGAAGGCCCGCCGGGCACTGGCAAGAGTCAGACCATCGTCAATATGGTCGCCGACGCGATCGGGCGCGGTCAGAGCCTTCTGATCATCTGTCAGAAGCATGCTGCGCTGGAAGTGGTGCACAAGCGCCTGGTCGCGGAGGGCCTGGGCGACCGCGTCGTGATGGTCAACGATGTGAACAAGGACAGAGAGCCGACGATACGCGCCGTGCGCGAGCAGTTGGAGGCCATACTCCGCGGAACATCGTTCGATCATGGTTGGATTCGCCAACGCGAACGCGTAGCAGCCCGGATCGAAGCTTTGGAGGGCGAGCTTGACCGGCAGCACATGGCGCTGCATCAGGTCGACGCGTTGACGGGTTTGAGCTTCCGAAGCCTGCTCGGCGAGCTGATCCATCTGGAGGCTGGCACGCCGCCCGTCAGTGTGCCGCAGCTGCGCAGCAGGCTCGCGGCGTTGGATATCTCGGCGCTGACGACGCTGGAAGAGCAGTGCGCACCGCTCGCACGGTATTGGCTGCCGGCGAAGTTCGAGGGCAGCGCCCTGGCGCTGCTTCTGCCATTTGCGACCGACGCAGCCACGCTGGAGGGCTTTAATGCGTTGTTCGCCAGATTCTGCGAGGCAGAGCGCGTTCGCGTCGAAACGCTGGTCGCACATCCCGCACGCTTCGACATCGACGACCCCGCGCCCTATCGGGCCTGGCTGGACGTCAATGCAAGCCGTCTCGTCGCCCTGGACGAGACGCAGCGCAAGCATCTGGCGCAATGGCTGCCCTTGTTCCGGCCTGCCGGCAATCCGGACGCCGAGGGGCAGCGCCTGTATGCGGCCTTAGGCGAGTTGCACCGCGAACTGCTGGCGCTTGCGAACGCCGATCACGACGCGGTGTTGTCGCCTGCCGTCGTGCGGCTGAACGATCAGGAACTGGATCGACTGGAGGCCAAGGTCGCGCTGGCGACGCGCCCGTCCAGTTTCTGGTCCCGCCTGAACCCGCTAGGCTACCTGCGTCGTGGCAACCTGATGGCCTTTATCAAGTCAGCCGGGGCGGCCCAGGGCGATGAAGCCCTGCTCAAGCTCCTGGCTGCCTGCCGGCTGGAGCAGAGCGCGCGGCCGCTGCGCGCGAAGCTGAACCGGATCAGCCGCGAGCTTGGCCTGGCGGAGGTGGTCGCATCTGAAGTGCTCGGCCTGGCCGACGCTTGCCTCGCGCGTTTGCGCCAGGTTGAGGAGATTCGAGAGCTTGCAGAGCATCTCGCGGTTGCGCCGCGCGGCGACGAGTTCGAATCAGCGGTCATGACTGGCGACGTCGGACCGGTCGAGCAACTGCTCGACGGCTTCGAGGCGGCTTTTGTACGGCATAACGTCCGCCTGCACAGCCTGGAAGCCTTGGCGCCGCTGGAAGAATCGTTGTCCCCTGAGTTGGTGGCGGCCTGCCGCAAGGCCATCGCGCAGAATGTCAGCTACCAGGCGCCCTTGAACCGCATCGGCGACGCTTTGCCCACGCTCGCGGCCTATCAGCAATTCCGGACCCGGGCGCGCCACCTCAGCGCCGAGGCGCTGGAGGTTTTCGCGATCATGCGTGGCTGCGAGGCGGCGTTAACTGCACTGCCGCCGGGCGATCTGGACGCTGCGGTGCGACGCGTGATCAATCGTGAAGCCAGGCTGGGCTGGAAGCGCCGCATGGAGCAGGACAATCCGGAGTTGCTGCTCGACCAGGCGGAAACCACGTCCAAGATTCGGTCCCTGGCCGAGGCTGATCAGAAGATGCGCGAGCTCAACCGCGAAGTGCTGCGAAACGGAATAGACCGTTCTCGGCTCGGATCTGCACGGGCCTGGGACGACATAACGCGCCTGACAGGCCGCCGTTCGCGGCGCCTGCGCGAATTCATTGAACTGGGCTCGGGGCTGGGCCTGATGGCGATTCGGCCTGTCTGGCTCATGAATCCTGATGTGGCCAGCCGCGTGCTGCCACTGAAGCCTGGCCTGTTCGATACCGTCGTCTATGACGAAGCCTCGCAAATGCCGGTGGAATATGCCATTCCGACGTTGTTCCGTGGCGGCTTGTCGATTGTCAGCGGGGACGAGAAGCAGATGCCGCCGACGGCGTTCTTTTCGAGCCGGGCGGAAAGTGATGAGGCCGAGGTCTATGACGGCGGGCTGCCGGATGAAGCCGCGACCGAGGACGAACGTGAGCGATTCGAAGACACGTGGAACCGGCGTGAAATCAAGGACTGCCCGGATTTGCTGCAACTGGCGCGCAGCGCCTTGCCAGTTTCGACTTTGCAGATCCACTATCGCTCGGCCTATCGTGAATTGATAAGCTTTTCAAACGTGGCCTTCTACGACAACACATTGAGCGTTCCCGTGCGTCATCCCGATTCCACGGTGCGCGAAGTCCAACCGCTGGAGTTGATTCAGGTGGACGGCCTGTATGAACAGCAGACCAACAGCGCGGAGGCGGACCGCGTGGTCGATTACCTGGCCGGCGTCTGGCAGTTGCAGGCCGGGCAGCGTCCCTCGCTGGGCGTGGTCACCTTCAATCGCAAGCAGGCCGATCTCATTCAGGAGCGTTTGGAACAGCGCGCCGAAGAGGATGAGGCGTTTAGGAATGCCTATCGCGAAGAGCTGGAGCGGGTGGAACGCGGCGAGGACATGGCCGTCTTCGTGAAGAACGTCGAGAATGTTCAGGGAGACGAGCGTGACGTAATCGTGTTCTCGACGACCTTTGGGCGCAATGGCCAAGGCACCTTCCGGCGCCTCTTCGGTGTTCTGGGGCAGAAGGGGGGCGAGCGGCGCCTGAACGTGGCGGTTACGCGCGCGCGTCAGAAAGTGGTGCTGGTCTCATCAATGCCGATACGCGAGATCTCCGACATGCTGACCACACAACGCCGGCCGAGTATGCCGCGCGACTATCTGCAGAGCTATATGGAGTACGCCCGCGCCATGTCGAACGGCGAGCTTGCCGCGGGGCGCGCATTGATGGGGAGGCTGAGCAGCGAGCGGGCGCACGCCAGGTTACGTCAAGTCGACGCCGCAGATGGCTTCGTGGCCGATGTACTTGCGTATCTGACTACGCTGGGTGTTTCGGCGGTGCCGGCTCAGGAAGGCGATGCCTTCGGCCTGGATTTCGCCATCGCCGATCCGGAAACCGGCCTGTATGCGATCGGCATCGAATGCGATGCGCCGCGGCATCCTCTATTGATGCGCGCCAGGGCCCGGGAGATCTGGCGCCCTTCAGTGCTGGGTCGTGCGATCCCGAAACTGCACCGCGTTTCTTCGCAGGCTTGGTATCAGGAGCCCGAGGCTGAGAGGGCGCGTTTGAAGGAAGCGGTGGAACTTGCCATGGGACAGGAGGTGGCGGCATGAGCGGTCCGAAGGTGGTGGTGCTGGTCACGCGGGAGCAGATGCGGGCGACGGCCGACGGCCTGTTGAAGCGGCTTGACCAGGCCATTGCATCCTGGGCAGCCGAGGGGCAGCGCTGCGGCATGTTATCGGATGAGGAGATTGCCGCGACCCGGCGGCGCGGCGTGTCGCTCGCGGCCCTGATGGAAACCGACGATCTGGTGCGGTTGCTGGAGCAAGTACCGGACGAGATCGCTTTCCTGAAAGCCGACGTTGCCAAGCGGCAGCAGGCGGCGGCCGATAAGGCGGAACAGGCGGCCAGGCGCGAACGCCACTCGCGCCATGGTGCGGCGACGGCGCTGCGCGCGCTGAAAACGAAAGGCACCGCGATTCCGGCCGAATTGGGCGAATCGCTCGAGGCGATGCGCGCTGGCCGTACGCAGGACAATGCCGAGACTGTGCTGGCCCAGGCCTTTAGCCTGTTGGCGCCCGCCGCTCCCACGGCGCTCAGCGCGGCGCAGGAAGCACTGGCCGAAGGTTTGCGGTCGTTCTCCGATACCACCATGGATGTCCAGGCGTGGAAGGCGGCCAACGCGGCGCTGGACCGCGATCCGGTCATTACAAGGTTGGACCGGCACATCGGCGAAGCCGCCGTCCACTTGGGGCAGGCCGAGGCTGCCGAGTTCTCTGCCAGGCTGCTGGCGCTGGACCAGGAGGCCAATGGGGCGCGCGGAAGGCTCTTGATGGACAGCCTGACGCTGGACTTGGCCGGCGCGATCGAGACGGCTTGTAAGCGGCGCGCAGCGCGCGAGGCGCTGCAAGAGCTGGGTGCGGAGCTAGGCGCCTATTCAGATGCCGACGCGGCAGCCTTTGCCGAGCGAGCCAGTCAGCTAGGCGCAGACGCGTCGATCACTGTCATGGAGACCTTGGTCGAATCGGGGCAGGCTCTGGTCGCGCAGGCGCAACAGCAACACGCGGCCGAGGCCCGGCGCCGCGCAGTCCTGGGCGGCTTGGCGAAACTCGGCTATGAGGTTCACGATGGCATGGAAACCGCATGGGCCAATGATGGCCGTGTGGTGATCAAGAAGCCGTCGGTGCCCGGCTACGGTGTTGAGGTGGGGGGGCAGGCCGCTCGTATGCAGGTCCGGGTGGTGACGACCGATCCCCACCGAGACGTGTCGCGCGATAGCGAAGTCGAATCCATGTGGTGCGGCGAGTTCGGTCAGTTGCAGGATCTGCTGGCAAGCCGGGGCGATGAGTTGCTGATCGAGCGCGCGCTGGGCGTCGGTGCGGTGCCGCTCAAGCTGGTGTCCGGTGCACAGCAGACCGAACACGGGACAACGCAAATCCGCAGCCTGAAATAGGCGCGCTTCTCGGCGCGATAGACAAAAAAAAAGCCGAAAACTCGACGTTTTCGGCTTTTTTTAGTCATTTATGAACGACAGGCGCGTTCACAGACAAAAATTCTGGAGCGGGAGACGAGTCTCGAACTCGCGACCTCAACCTTGGCAAGGTTGCGCTCTACCAACTGAGCTACTCCCGCATTGGTTCCGTAAACTGCTCAGAACCGCATTTCTTATTCACTCTGATCAACTTGGTTATCGATCAGAAGGCGCGCAGTCTAGCACGATTTTTTGAGCTTGTCCTGAGCTTGATTTAAAGCCTGTCTTGCCGGCTTTGGTTCGGGTCAAGCACTCAATCAAGTAAACTGAGCGAAGACCGCAACTATAGCACACCTCGTAGCATCCATGTCAAATTCCTTCGGGGGGCTCACGCCCGAATCTGTCGCGTCCGAGTCCTTGTCCCCGGCCGTGCAGGACCTCACCGGGCTGAATACGCTGGGGCTGGCATCCCGGGCCGACGCCTTCGTCACGCTGCGCGACCCCGCGCAACTGCCCGCCCTGTCGGCGCTGGCAAGCCAGGCGCGCTCGCTGCTGGTGCTGGGCGGCGGCAGCAATCTGGTGTTGCCCGAACGCGTGCCGGGTCTGGTTGCGCGCGTCGCGTTCCAGGGCGTGCGTCTGTTGGAGGCCGGACCGCAAGCGTGGCTTGTGGAAGCCGCGGGCGGGGAGAGCTGGCACGGCTTTGTGTCGGCATGCGTGGCGCAGGGATGGGATGGCCTGGAAAACCTGGCTTTGATTCCTGGCACCGTGGGCGCCGCGCCCGTGCAGAACATCGGCGCCTACGGCGTCGAACTGCAGGAGCGCTTTCACAGTCTGACGGCCTGGGATGTGCGCGAAGGGCGCTACGTCGACATGCAGGCGGACGACTGCCGTTTCGCTTATCGGGACAGCGCGTTCAAGCATGACGAGCCCGGCCGCTGGATCATCGTGCGTGTGCGTTTTTCCCTGCCGCGGCCGTGGCGTCCCGTGCTGGCGTATCCCGACCTGCAGCGCCACGCGCGGCTGTCGGGCGCGGCGCCCAGCGCCCGCGATGTGTTCGAGGCGGTCTGCGACATCCGTCGGACCAAGCTGCCGGACCCGGCAGTCACCGGCAACGCGGGCAGCTTCTTCAAGAATCCCATCGTCCCGGCCGCGCAACGCGATGCGCTAGCGGGGCGTTTTCCGGGTCTGGTGTCGTACGCGCAGCCAGACGGCCGCTATAAGCTGGCGGCGGGCTGGCTGATCGACCAGTGCGGCTGGAAGGGCCGGGCGTTGGGCGCGGCGGGCGTGCATGACCGCCAGGCGCTGGTGCTGGTCAATCGTGGCGGCGCCACCGCTGTCGACATCATGGGCCTGGCGCGCGCCGTGCAGGATGCCGTGGCCGAGCGCTACGGCGTGAAACTGGAACCAGAACCCGTGGTGGTCTGATCCGCCGGCCCAAAAAAACAGGACCCCGCGGGGTCCTGTTTTTTTGGCGCCAGGACTCAGAGTCCCAGCACGGATTGCATGTCGTAGAGCCCGTTGTGCTTGCCGTCGAGAAAGCGCGCCGCGCGCAGCGCGCCTTCCGCGTAGGTCGCGCGGCTGGACGACTTGTGCGTGATCTCGATGCGCTCGCCGATGCCGCAGAACGAGACGGTGTGGTCGCCGACGATATCGCCGCCGCGCAGTACCGAAAAGCCGATGGTGCCGGGCTTGCGCACGCCGGTGTCGCCATGGCGGCTCCAGGTGGCCACGTCAGGCAGCGCGACTTCCCATGCGGACGCGATGGTTTCACCCATCTTCAGCGCGGTGCCCGAAGGCGCATCCACCTTGTTGCGGTGGTGGGCTTCGAAGACTTCGACGTCGTAGCCCGAGTTCAGGATGCGGGCCGCCATGTCCAGCAGCTTGAGCGTGGCGTTGACGCCCACGCTCATGTTCGGGGCGAACACGATGGCCGTTTTCTGGGCGGCCACTTCGATCGCGGCGCGGCCGTTGTCGTCAAAGCCGGTGGTGCCGATGACGGCCTTCACGCCGTGCTTGACGCAGGCCTGCAGATGCTTGAGGGTGCCCTCGGGACGGGTGAAATCGATCAGGCAATCGGCGCCCGCCAGCGCATCCAGGTCGTCGGTGATGGCCACGCCCGTCTGCTTGCCCAGTGTGGCGCCGGCATCGCGCCCGACCGCGCTGGAGCCGGGGGTGCCCAGCGCGGCGGCCAGTTCCAGGCCGTCGGCCTTCAGGACGGCTTCGATCAACATCTGGCCCATGCGGCCGTTGGCGCCGGCAATAGCAATACGCATAAGAAATCCTTGGTGTCAGAGCAGCGGCTCGGGCGCATTGCCGGGCTGGCCGGGGTATTGGTTGATCGGACTGACGGGCGCATCGGCGTCCCGCTTTTGCTCGTCCTGCTCTTGCTTCATGCGGGCTTCGTCCTGGTCCAGGCGCAGGTCGGTCTTTTCGTCGGCGACGGCGTCCAGGGTGTTGATCTGGTAGGGCTGCAGGTCGGGCTGCTTGTCGCCTTCCCATCGCACGAGCCGGTCGTTTTCGAACCAGACGGTGAACTTGCGCTCCTGCGCGTCGCCGTAGCCGGGCTTGAAGTAGTACGGGTAGTCCCAGCGGTTGGCGTGCAGCACGCTGGTGAGCGTGGGACTGCCAAGGGCGAAGCGGACTTGCTCGCGGGTCATGCCGGGCTGAAGCAGCGCAACCTGCTCCTGCGTGATCCAGTTGCCCTGCTGGACGGGGGCCTTGTACGGGAAGCCCCATTTGGTCGAGGTGCAGCCGGCCAGGGCAACGGCCAGGGCGGCGATGGCCAAACTGGTCTTCAGCGTGCGGGAGGGAATACGTGCAAACATGGACACTACGCGCCCCTATTATTTGGAAGCAAGCAAAACCGTTATCATAAAGGTTTCATAAGGATAGTTCCGCGTGGCGGCATGAATTCGGCGAGCCGTCTTGCGGTGACCCCTGTCCTTGCCCATGCCAACGCGGACGGAGAGCGATTACACCATGAGCGACCAAAGCGAACTGAAAAACATGGGTTTGAAGGCGACTTTTCCTCGCCTGAAGATTCTTGATATTTTCCGCAAATCCGGTGAGCGTCACCTGAGCGCCGAAGACGTCTATCGCGCCCTGATCGGCGAAAACGTCGAAATCGGCCTGGCAACCGTTTACCGCGTGCTGACGCAGTTCGAGCAGGCCGGCATCCTGGCGCGCAGCCAGTTCGACAGCGGCAAGGCCGTTTTCGAGCTGAACGACGGCGACCACCATGATCACCTGATCTGCACCAACTGCGGCAAGGTCGTCGAATTCTCGGATCCCGAGATCGAAAAGCGCCAGCAGAAGATTGCCAAGGACAACGCCTTTGCGCTGGAAAGCCACGCAATGGTGCTGTATGGCATTTGCGGAAGCTGCCTGAAGGGTCGTTGAACCCGGATCGGCAAGCGGAAGGCCGGGCCCTTGGACCACGGCCCCGCCAAGCGCAAAAGCCCCTTCATAGAGAAGGGGCTTTTTGTTGTCCGCAGACAGGGGGGATCGGGCGCGCGCAGCTTCCTGGGCGGGCGCGGCTTAAGACGCCGCCTGTCCGAAACCTTCCAGCATTTCGCGCGCATGTTCGCGCGTGGTGGCGGTGAGCGTCATGCCGCCCAGCATCCGCGCGATCTCTTCGACGCGGGCGGACGGGTCCAGTTCTTCGATGCTGGAACGCGTGGTGCCGCGCGATTCGGTCTTGCTGACCAGGAACTGGTTGTTGGCGCACGCCGCGACCTGGGGCAGGTGGGTGACGCACAGCACCTGATGGCGCTCGCCCAGTTCGCGCAGCAGCTTGCCGACGGCTTCGGCGACCGCGCCGCCCACGCCGCTGTCGACTTCGTCGAAGATCAGCGTCGGGACGCGCGCCGCACGGCTGGCGATGACCGACAGCGCGAGCGAAATCCGCGACAGTTCGCCGCCTGACGCCACCTTGGCCAGCGGGCGCGGCGTGGTGCCGGCGTGGCCGGCCACCAGGAATTCAACCTGTTCGCTGCCATGCGCGGAAGGGGCGGACGGCGCAAGCGTGGGCTCGAAGCGGCCGCCCTGCATCGCCAGCGTCTGCATGGCCTGCGTGACCTGCTTGCCGAGGTCCTTGGCGATCTTGCGGCGCGCCGTGCTGAGCTTGGCGGCGGCCGTGTCGTACTGCGCCTGTGCCGCGGCCGCCTGGGCGCGCAGGGCGTCGATGTCCCCGGCGGCCTGCAGGGCGGCAAGTTCCGAATGCAGGGATTCGCGCAGGTCGCACAGCGCGTCGGGTTCGACGCGGAACTTGCGGGCGGTTTCGAAGACGAGTCCCAGCCGCGCTTCCACGTCGGCGAGCCGCTTCGGGTCCAGTTCGACGCGGCTGACGTAGTTGTTCAGGTCCGACACGGCTTCGCTGATGGCGATGCGGGCCGATTCAAGTTCGTCCTGGACGCCCTTCAGACCGGGATCGTGCCGCAGCATCTGCTGGATGCGCTGGTTGGCCGCCGTCAGGCGGTGATGGGCGGAGTCGCCTTCGCCATCGAGCGCTTCGAGGATCTGCGAAGCGCCGTCGAGCAGCGACTGCGAGTGGGAAAGCCGCGTGTGTTCGGATTGCAGGGCTTCCCATTCGTCCGGCCCGAGGTTCAGTTGGTCGAGTTCATCGACCTGCCATTGCAGGCGCTCGCGTTCGGAGGCCAGGCTCTCGGCGTCTTTTTCGGCGGATTCCAGTTGCCGCGCCAGGGCGCGCCATTGCTTCCAGGCCTGACCCACGGCGTGGCGAAGCTCGGCATGGCCGCCGTGGGCGTCCAGCAGGTCGCGTTGGGCGTCGGGTCGCATCAGGCTCTGGTGCGCGTGCTGTCCGTGGATGTCGACCAGGCTGTCGCCGAGTTCGCGCAATTGCGCGACGGTGGCGGGGGTGCCGTTGATATAGGCGCGGCTGCGGCCCTGCGCGTCGATGACGCGGCGCAGCGAGAGTTCTTCGTCGGCGTCGATTTCGCGCTCGGCCAGCCAGGCATGCAGCGCCTTGGGCGTGTCGAACACCGCGGTGATGTCGGCACGGGCCGCGCCTTCGCGCAGCATGCTGGCGTCGCCGCGTTCGCCCAGGGTGAGCGCCAGCGCATCCACCAGGATGGATTTGCCCGCGCCGGTTTCGCCGGAAAAGACGGTGAAGCCGGGACCGAAGTGGATCTCGGTCTGTTCGACGATGACGAAGTCTCGGATGTGCAGGGTGCGCAGCATGGGGGGCGCCAACTACTCTACGTTGTCGGAGGCTTCGGGCATCAGGTTCCAGTGCAGCTTGCGGCGCAGGGTGGAGAAGAAGCTGTAGCCTTCGGGATGCACGAAGCGGATGGTATAGGGCGCGCGCTGCACGACGATGCGGTCGCCCGGTTGCAGGTCGGACCAGGTCTGCATGTCGAAGTGCACGCTGGCGCCGACTTCGACGCGGCCCATGGCCGTGAGGGTCATGTTCAGCACGCCCGTGTCCGGGATGACGATGGGGCGGTTCGACAGTGTTTGCGGCGCCACCGGCACCAGCACCAGGGCGTTCATGCCGGGGTGCAGGATGGGCCCGTTGGCCGACAGCGCATAGGCGGTGGACCCGGTGGGGGTGGCGATGATCAGGCCGTCGGCGCGCTGCGTGTACATGAAGGCGCCGTCCAACTCGACCCGCACCTCAATCATGCCGCCGCGTCCCGCGCGATTCAGGACCACGTCGTTCAGGGCCGATGCGGAATACATTTTTTGGTCGCCGCGCCAGACGCTGCCTTCGAGCAGCATGCGGTCTTCGATCTGGAAGCTGCCTTCCAGCACGCGGGCCAGCGCGGCGTGCGCGTCCTGCAGGGCGATGTCAGTGATGAAGCCCAGCCGCCCGTGGTTGATGCCCACCAGCGGCATGCCGTAAGGCGCGAGGTGGCGGCTGGCGCCCAGCACCGTGCCGTCGCCGCCCATCACGACGGCGAGCGAGGCGGTCTTGCCGATTTCTTCGAGCGTGGCGATGGGGTATTCGGTCAGCCCGGTGTTGCGCGCCGTGTCCGCGTCGATCAGCACCTGCCGGCCCGCCTGCGTCAGCGCGTGCGCAAGCGCTCTCAGCGGTGTATCCAGGCCAGTGTCCTGGTATCTGCCGATCAGGGCGACGATAGGAAAATGCATGGCTGCGTCAAAAGTGAGAAGGGCGAAACCGGAAAGCCGAATCCAGCCCGAAATGAGCCGGTTAGCCGATTATATGGGGCCGTATATCGGGTTGCGGGACAAAAATCGCCTCAATTGGAAAAGATTCCCTAAAATAGCCGTTATGGATGACCGCGCACGCGCATTACTGAAAGCGTTGATAGAACGCTACATCGCCGATGGGCAGCCAGTCGGCTCGCGGACGCTATCTAAAGTCTTCGATTTGTCCCCGGCCACCATCCGCAACGTCATGGCGGACCTGGAAGAGCTGGGGCTGATCCATAGTCCGCACACCTCGGCCGGCCGCGTACCCACGCCGCGCGGCTACCGCATGTTCGTCGATTCGCTGCTGTCGGTGCAGTCGTACCAGCTGCAGCCGCACAACATGGGCGAAATGCTCTCGGCGGCCGAGCCCACCCGCGCCGTCAACGCGGCCGCGGCGCTGCTGTCGAACCTGACCCAGTTCGCGGGCGTGGTGCTCACGCCCAAGCGCGCGCAGGTCTTTCGCCAGATCGAATTCATCCGCCTGTCGGACAAGCGCGTCCTGCTCATCATCGTGACGCCTGACGGCGACGTCCAGAACCGCATTCTTTTCGTGCAGCGCGATTACTCCGAATCCGAGCTGCTCGAGGCCGGCAACTTCTTCAACATGCATTTCGCCGGCAAGTCCTTCAATGCCGTCCGGCAGACGCTGTCGACCGAACTGGCCCAATTGCGCGAAGACATCTCGCGCCTGATGCAGGCCGCCGTCGAAGCCAGCGCCGAAGCCGCCGAAGACGGCGATGCCGTGGTCATTTCGGGCGAACGCAAGCTGCTGGACGTGACCGACATCGCGTCCGACATGGACCGGTTGCGCAAGATGTTCTCGCTGTTCGAGAAAAAGACCGATCTGCTGCAGTTGCTGGACGTGTCCAGCCGGGCGCAGGGCGTGCAGATCTACATTGGCGGCGATTCGCAGCTTGTGCCCATGGAAGACGTCTCCGTCATCACCGCCCCATACGGCGTGGATGGCAAGGTGGTGGGCACCCTGGGCGTGATCGGCCCGACCCGCATGGCCTACGAACGCGTCATTCCCATCGTGGACATCACGGCGCGTTTGCTGTCCAACGCCCTCAGTCACAATCAGTAGTTCCATTCAAAGCTACATCCTCCTTGCGGAGGAACGGGAGTTTTTGTGTTTCTTCGCCTGTTCAAGTATCTCTGGCCTGAGCGCTACCTTCCTGAACCGCAGCAAGAAGACCCCTTCAACGAAGATCCGCCGCCGCGCGTGCCGGGCAAGGTCGGCGTGCTGCTAGTGAACCTGGGCACGCCGGACACCCCGACGGCCAAGGACATCCGCAAGTACCTCGGTGAATTTCTTTCCGATCCCCGCGTCATCGAGATCCCGCGCTACCTCTGGAAGCCCATCCTGCACGGCATCGTGCTGGTCCGCCGTCCCAAGCGGCTGGAGCCGCGCTACGCCGGCATCTGGATGCAGGAGGGCTCGCCCCTGATGGTCTACAGCAAGCGGCAGGCGGACGGCGTGCGCGCCGCTTTGCACGCCGCGGGCGTGGACGCCGTGGTCGAACTGGGCATGCGCTACGGCAATCCCTCCATCCCCGATGCCATCTCGAACCTGCGTAAGCAGGGCTGCGAAAGCATCCTCACCGTGCCGCTGTATCCGCAGTACGCCGCCAGCACCACCGCCACGGTGGTCGATGCGGTCACCCGCCATGCGGGCAGGCTGCGCGACCAGCCCGAGATGCGCTTCATCAAGCGCTTCCACGACGATCCGGCCTACCTGGATCCGCTGGCCGCGCGCATCGAGCGGTACTGGCTGGAGCACGGCAAGCCCCAGAAGCTGGTCATGAGTTTTCACGGGCTGCCGCGCTACTCGATCGAGCTTGGCGACCCCTACTACCGCGATTGTCTGGAGACGGCCCGGCTCCTGACGCAACGCCTGTCCCTGCCGCGCGACCAGATCGAAGTGACGTTCCAGAGCCGGTTCGGCACCGCCCGCTGGCTGGAGCCCTACACCGAGCCGACGCTCAAGGCGCTGGCCGCCTCGGGCGTCACCGAGGTCGATGTGGTGTGCCCGGGATTTGTGGCAGACTGTCTTGAAACCCTGGAAGAAATCAGCCTGGAATGCCGGGACGCCTTCCTCGAAGCCGGGGGCAGGCAGTTCCGTTACATTCCGGCCATCAACGACGACGAAGCCTGGATCGCGGGGCTGTCAGGGCTGGTGGCACGGCACTTGCAGGGGTGGGTACCAGGCACCACGGACTTGAAGGAGAAGGCGCATGCAGCATGATCCCAAGACTGGAAAGTCGACAAAAAAGGGGAGCGTTAGCACCCCGGTCGATGAAGACCACATCGAACACGAGCTGGACGAAGCCCTGGCCGACACCTTTCCGGCCAGCGACCCGGTCGCGATTCCCTCCAATCCGGATGCGGACGACAAGCGTGTCGACCGCGCATTGAAGGAAAGTTTTCCGGCCAGCGACCCCGTCGCGCCGGCGCAGCCCAGCAAGAAGTAAGCGGTTCGAGACCCAGGGCGGTCCGTTCGCGCGGCGCCCTGGCCGCCGCCCGTGAGGGAATTATTCACTTACCCGGGCTTGAAATAGGGGTATTGGCCCCCATTCATGTCTGCGAAAGCCATTCTTTTTGGAGGATTCCCCATGACGGCACCCCACGAGCCTGCTGAGCAGGCGCCCGAAGTCGGCCAGAGCGCCGACGCGGCACCCGCCGCCCAGGACGCTATGCAGGCCGAGCTGAACGAGTTGCGCGCCCAACTGGACGCCGCCCAGGCTACCGTCAACGAGCAGCACGACCAGCTTCTGCGTGTGCAGGCCGAAGCCGAGAACGTGCGCCGCCGCGCCCAGGAAGAAGTTTCCAAGGCGCGCAAGTTCGGCATCGAATCGTTCGCCGAAAGCCTGGTCCCGGTCAAGGACAGCCTGGAAGCCGCACTGGCCCAGCCTGACCAGACGGTCGACACGCTGCGCGAAGGCGTCGAAGTCACCCTCAAGCAGCTTGCCGCCGCCTTCGAGCGCAACCTGCTCAAGGAAATCGCGCCGGCGCAGGGCGACAAGTTCGATCCGCACCAGCACCAGGCCATTTCATCCATTCCCAACGAGCAGCCCGCCAACACGGTGGTGCAATTGCTGCAGAAGGGCTACGTGATTGCCGACCGTACCCTGCGCCCGGCGCTGGTGGTCGTGTCGGCCGGCCAGGGCTGATTGGTTTCTCCGCCATGACGGACTCCCGCTTCGATCCGGCACAGGTATTCCAGGTGTTCGGCATGCGTCATGTCGACACGGCCGGATTCGATGCGGCGGTCGTGCAGGCGCCTGGCTCGGACCTGCGCTGCGTGTTCCTGTGGGGGCAGGACTGCTACAACTGCAACCTGTTCAAGCAGGCCGCGCTGCTGCACCAGGAAACGCTGCTGGGCCTGGGCCTGACCTGGTTCGAGGCCGACGTCTATGCGGACGAACCGCTGGGCCGGCGCTTTTCGTTGCATGGCGTCCCCACTTTTGTGCTTTACCGGTCCGGGAAACGGCTGGGGCGCATCACCGGCTGGCCCGGATTGCCCCAGTTCACGGCGGCGATCCACCGCCTGCAGGAACCGGGCGCGGAAATTTCCCGCCCGGCGTCTTGAAAAACCCCTCGGGCAACCCCAGTTATGGGGGGACAAGCAGTTTTCCCCAAATTTTCATAGATTTAATAATCAAGGTAACCCACCATGAGCAAGATTATTGGCATTGACCTGGGAACGACCAACAGCTGCGTGGCTGTCATGGACGGCGGGCAGGTCAAGATCATCGAAAACGCGGAAGGCGCTCGCACCACTCCCTCCATCGTTGCCTACATGGATGACGGCGAGACCCTGGTCGGCGCGCCGGCCAAGCGCCAGGCCGTGACCAACCCGCGCAACACCCTGTATGCGGTGAAGCGCCTGATCGGCCGCAAGTTCGAAGAAAAGGCGGTGCAGAAGGACATCAACCTGATGCCCTACGCCATCGTCAAGGCCGACAACGGCGACGCCTGGGTGGAAGTGCGCGGCAAGAAGATGGCGCCTCCCCAAGTGTCGGCCGACGTGCTGCGCAAGATGAAGAAGACCGCCGAGGACTACCTGGGCGAAGAAGTGACCGAGGCCGTCATCACCGTGCCCGCCTACTTCAACGACAGCCAGCGCCAGGCCACCAAGGACGCCGGCCGCATCGCGGGCCTGGAAGTCAAGCGCATCATCAACGAACCCACCGCCGCGGCACTGGCGTTCGGCCTGGACAAGACCGAAAAGGGCGACCGCAAGATCGCCGTCTATGACCTGGGCGGCGGCACGTTCGATGTGTCCATCATCGAAATCGCCGACGTGGACGGTGAAAAGCAGTTCGAAGTGCTGTCGACCAACGGCGACACCTTCCTGGGCGGCGAAGACTTCGACCAGCGCATCATCGACTACATCATTGCCGAGTTCAAGAAGGAACAAGGCGTCGACCTGTCCAAGGACGTGCTGGCCCTGCAGCGCCTGAAGGAAGCTGCCGAAAAGGCCAAGATCGAGCTGTCCTCCGCGCAGCAGACCGAAATCAACCTGCCGTACATCACGGCGGATGCCTCCGGTCCCAAGCACCTGAACCTGAAGATCACGCGCGCCAAGCTGGAAGCGCTGGTCGAAGAACTGATCGAACGCACGATCGAGCCCTGCCGCGTCGCCATCAAGGACGCCGGTGTGAAGGTTTCCGACATCGACGACGTGATCCTGGTCGGCGGCATGACCCGCATGCCCAAGGTCCAGGAAAAGGTGAAGGAATTCTTCGGCAAGGATCCGCGCAAGGACGTGAACCCCGATGAAGCCGTCGCCGCTGGCGCCGCCATCCAGGGCTCCGTGCTGTCGGGCGACCGCAAGGACGTGCTGCTGCTGGACGTGACGCCGCTGTCGCTGGGTATCGAAACCCTGGGCGGCGTGATGACCAAGATGATCCAGAAGAACACCACGATCCCGACCCGGTTCTCGCAGACGTTCTCGACCGCCGACGACAACCAGCCGGCCGTGACCATCAAGGTGTTCCAGGGCGAACGCGAAATCGCCGCGGGCAACAAGGCCCTGGGCGAGTTCAACCTCGAAGGCATTCCGCCGTCGCCGCGCGGCATGCCGCAGATCGAAGTCACGTTCGACATCGACGCCAACGGCATCCTGCACGTGTCCGCCAAGGACAAGGGCACCGGCAAGGAAAACAAGATCACCATCAAGGCCAACTCGGGTCTGTCGGAAGACGAGATCCAGCGCATGGTCAAGGATGCCGAGGCCAACGCCGAGGAAGATCACCGCATTGCCGAACTGGCCCAGTCGCGCAACCAGGCCGATGCCTTGGTGCACGCCACCCGCAAGTCGCTGACCGAGTACGGCGACAAGCTCGAAGCGTCCGAGAAGGAAAGCATCGAAGCCGCGATCAAGGACCTGGAAGACACGCTGAAGGAAGGCGACAAGGCCGCGATCGACGCCAAGGTGGAAGCGCTGTCCACGGCATCGCAGAAGCTGGGCGAGAAGATGTACGCCGACATGCAGGCGCAACAGGCCGCTGGCCAGCAGCAGGCCGCCGACAACGCGAAGCCGGTGGACGACAACGTCGTCGACGCCGACTTCAAGGAAGTCAAGCGCGACCAATAATGGCCGGGCGCTGACCTGCCTCTGCCGCCCGGTAGCCGGAGAAATCCGTCTACCGGGCGAACTCATTCTGTAGCACTGAAAAGAAGGCTCGATTTTTGAGCCCACGGATCATGGCAAAACGCGACTATTACGACGTCCTGGGTGTGGCAAAGAATGCCTCGGACGACGATCTCAAGAAGGCCTATCGAAAGCTGGCCATGAAATACCATCCGGACCGCAATCCGGACAGCAAAGAAGCCGAAGAGAAGTTCAAGGAAGCCAAGGAAGCCTACGAGGTCCTGGGCGACGAACAAAAACGCGCCGCGTACGACCGCTACGGTCATGCGGGCGTGGACCCCAACGCCGCCGGCATGGGCGGCGCGGGCATGGGCGGCGGCTTCGCCGACGCCTTCGGCGACATCTTCGGCGAAATTTTCGGCGGCGGCGGCGGACGTCGCGGCGGCGGCCCGCAGGTCTACCGCGGCGCCGACCTCAAGTACGCGCTGGAAATCTCCCTGGAACAGGCCGCAGCCGGCTTCGACACCGAGATCCGCGTTCCCAGCTGGGAAAACTGCGACACCTGCCACGGTTCCGGCGCCAAGCCCGGCACCTCGCCCAAGACCTGCCGCACCTGCGGCGGTTCCGGCGCCGTGCGCATGCAGCAGGGCTTTTTCAGCGTCCAGCAGACCTGCCCCACCTGCCACGGCAACGGCAAGGAAATTACCGATCCGTGCCAGGCCTGCGACGGCGTCGGCCGCATCCGCCGCAACAAGACCCTGCAGGTCAAGATCCCGGCCGGTATCGACGACGGCATGCGCATCCGCTCCAGCGGCAACGGCGAACCCGGCATCAATGGCGGTCCTCCGGGCGACCTGTATGTGGAAATCCACATCAAGCAGCACAAGATCTTCCAGCGCGACGGCGACGATCTGCACTGCGAACTGACCATCCCGTTCACCACGGCGGCGCTGGGCGGCGAGCTCCAGGTCCCCACGCTGGGCGGCAAGGCCGAAATCTCCATCCCCGAAGGCACGCAATCCGGCAAGACCTTCCGCCTGCGCGGCAAGGGCATCCGCGGCGTGCGCGGCAGCTACCCGGGCGACCTGTACTGCCACGTCGTGGTCGAAACGCCGGTGCGCCTGAGCGACGACCAGAAGAACATCCTGCGCCAGTTCGAGGCCTCGCTGAACGACGGTGGCGACCGCCATTCGCCGCAGAGCAAATCCTGGACGGACCGCGTGAAGGAATTCTTCAGCTGATCGCGCTGCCGATCAGCGCAAAAAAGCCGCGACGTTTGTCGCGGCTTTTTTTTCGGGCAGTGACCCGTCCTGGAATTGGTTGACACCTTTTTGAGAGAAAAAGGGAGAGTCAATTGGAATCAAGGATCAAGCGCACCCAGCGGGACTACAGCCTGGCTTTTAAACTGTCCGTTGTCGAGCAGGTGGAAAAAGGCGAGCTGACGTACAAAGAGGCTCAGCGCCGCTATGGAATCCAAGGTCGGTCGACGGTGCTGGTGTGGCTGCGCAAGCATGGTCGGCCGGGACTAAGCGGCTGGAGCCTGCCGACGGTCAGAGGAGTGGACATGGATCGTCAAGGCAAAGTGCTTACCCCCGAGCAGCGGATCAAGGAACTGGAGATTCAGCTCAAGGAAGCCCGCGAGAAGGCGCAGTT
>NZ_FNYM01000036.1:0-2220 GCF_900108985.1 Achromobacter sp. NFACC18-2
GCATCGACCAGGTGAACCGCGCGGTGTCGCAGATGGACGAAGTGACGCAGCAGAACGCGGCGCTGGTGGAAGAGGCCGCGGCCGCCGCCGGTTCGTTGCAGGAACAGGCGCAGCGCCTGGCCGAAGCGGTGGCGGTGTTCAAGATCAATGCGGGCGAAGTGATCGAAGTGCCGGCGCGCCAGTTGGCGCAGCAGCACCGTCCCGCCGCCCGCGTGGCCGCGCCGGCTCCGGCGCCCGAGGCCGAGCCGCAGCCCGCTGCGAAGCCGGCCGCCGTGCGCCTGACGCACTCGGCCCGCGCCAAGCCGGAACCCGCCGCAGGCGCCACGGCTGCGCGTCCGCCGCGCCGGCCCGCGACGCGTCCGGGGCCCGCGGCCAAGCCCGATCCGAAGCCTGCTTCCGCACCGGCCTCCAGCCGGCGCCAGGCGCCTTCGGATGACGATTGGGAATCTTTCTGACGCCGGCATGCCGGCATATAGGCAGGGGTATGCGAGGTTATCTACATCTTCTGGCGGCGGCCGCGTTTGCGGCCTTTCTCGCTGGCTGCGCGGCGACGGGTCACAACTTCGATCCGAGCAAGCTGTCGACCCTGACGCCGGGGCAGACGACGCTGGAAGAAGCGGCGCGCGCGCTGACCGCGCCGCCTGCCCAACAATTCAAACAGAGCGACGGCACCTTGCTGGCGCTCTGGTCCTTCAAGATAAGTTTTGTCAACGATGGCCTCTACAGCCGCAAGGATGCGCTGCTGCAGTTCGGCCCGGATGGCCGCCTGATGCGGCTCGTCGACAGCACCAATATTCTGCTGGAACCTTGGGAACGCCAGAAATTGCTGGGACCGGCCCCCGCGCCTGAGATGACTCAGGACTGGGCTCGGCCGGCGACAGAGCCCGAGGTGCAAACGATCTACATTCCGGGTCCGGGCGAACCGGCCGGTCTGGCGCCTCAGGGCAAATAGCCCTGCAGTTCGGCAGAAGACATCGGGCCTCAGGCCCGATGGTCGTCGCCCTGAGTGCATACCCTGTGTAACAGGGCATGTCCACAGGGTGGTTTTTCATTTGGTCAGAGCAGTTCCTGAGGGATGGGGAAATAAATGGAAGCGAGTCTCGAATCCGGTGCAAAGCCCGGCAAGGCCGGCAAGAAAAAAGCCGCGCGCGCACCCAAGGTCAAGCGCAAACTGAGGCTGCGCGACGCCCGCGTCGGCACGATGCTGCTGTGGGTGATGGCGTTCTTCGCACTGCTGATCGCGGCGGTGGGCGGCCTGGCGGCCTACTTCCTGCAAAGCAACTATCAATCGATCCGCGAGGTCAATTCGCTGACCGAGCGCGCCAAGCAGGTCGAGATCATCAACAGCGACATGCTGCGCGCCCGCGTGAGCCTGATGGTGGCGGCGCGCCACTTGCAGGAGTCCGGCTGGGGCAGCGGCGAGAATTCGGCGCGCGACGCGGCCGCGGCGCTCAAGGGCGCGACGGATCTGCTGACCGGCGTGCGCAGCCGCTTCTCCGATTTCCAGAAGAACATGCTCGAGGACGACACTGGCCGCCAGTTGTCGATGAACCTCGTGCGCCGCTACCGCTCGTACATCGATGACGGCGTGGACACGATGGTGGAAGCCCTGCGCAGCGAAGACTATTCGACGTTCTACATGGTGAACAACGAATACGGCACGCCGCGCAGCGCCGCCTTCATCGAGGCGATCGCCCAGTTCGACAAGTACATCAACGACCAGCAGCGCGCCACGATCGACCAGGCCGAAGCGAACTTCAACCTGGCCATGGTGGCGGTCGGCATTGCCGTCGGGCTGGCGCTGCTGCTGATGATTCTTGCCCGCATCCTGTTCGGCCGCCTGGTGGTTCGCCCCTTGGTCGAAGCCGGCCAGCATTTCGACAAGATCGCCGCGGGCGACCTGACCGGCCGCGTGGAAGTGCGGTCGCATAACGAAATCGGCCAGCTCTTTGCGGCGCTCAAGCGCATGCAGGAAAGCCTGACCCGCACCGTGTCGACGGTGCGCCGCGGCGTGGACGAAATCACGGTGGGCTCGCGCGAAATTTCGGCCGGCAACACCGACCTGTCCAGCCGCACCGAAGAGCAGGCCGCTTCGCTGGAAGAGACCGCTGCCTCCATGGAGGAACTGGCCTCGACCGTGAAGCAGAACGCCGACAACGCGCGCCAGGCCAATCAATTGGCCGCCAGCGCATCGGACGTGGCCGAGCGCGGCGGTTCGGC